>DVND01000201.1 GCA_018714645.1 Candidatus Avimonoglobus intestinipullorum | reverse complement strand
GATAACGCCGCCGTCCACAAAGGTTTTATCCTCAATTTTTTTTGCTTTGAAGCCCGGCAAGCTCGCGCTCGCCATGAGATAATCCACCAATTTCCCGGAAGGGATTTCACCCTTAAACAATTCCACGGCCGTCAAATCCGGCACCCGGCAAGTCACAAGCCCAAAATCCACCGGGGAGTTCCGGATGGCTTCTTCATCAACAACCTGCTGCAGCAGTTCATATAATGGCTGCATGGTAAGCCCATTATTTTTATAGGCCTCTGCTATCAATGCCGTGATATTTTTTAAGTCAAATAAATTTTCGCCCACACTTTGTAAATTTGTCAAATCCACAATTTTATCTATGGAAATATTTTCCCAAAGCATCAACGCCCGTTCCATATCCCCCTGGCAGAACAGCGCGCCGTTTATGGAACCGATAGAGGTCCCGGTAACGCTTGTAATGTTGACTCCCAGTTTATTCAGCGCCTCCCATACGCCCATATGGTATGACCCCTTCGCGCCGCCGCCCGCTAAAACCAATCCCCATTCCCGTTCCATCGATGCACCTCCATGACAAAAAAAGGCTGCCGTTAACAGGGCTTTCTGTTACGCCAACCAAATTCTGTTTTCAACTTATTTTTTTGGATTCACAATGTCGCGCCATTCCAGGTCGCCCCGGTCAAGGCCGTGAATCAGCACCTCCGCCGTCGCCAAATTCGTTGCAATCGGGATGTTATGCATATCGCAAAGCTTCAAAAGCCCCGATACGTCCGGTTCGTAATCTTCCGGCGTGATGGGGTCTCTGAAAAAAAGCACCAGGTCAATCTCATTGTATGCAACCCGCGCGCCGATTTGCTGGTCTCCTCCCTGCGGGCCCGGTAAAAACCTATATACGCTCATTCCCGTGTTCTCGGCAATCAATTTTCCCGTCGTGTCTGTGGCGTATAATGTATGCTTCTTTAAAATGCCTTTGTATGCAATACAAAATTGCACCATCAATTCCTTTTTCTTGTCATGCGCAATACATGCAATATTCACCGTTAACCCTCCTTTGATACATATTATACCAAAAAAAACGCGTCTTGTAAATGCATTTTGTTATATTTATGGCAATAATTCTCCAACTTTTATTTTTAAATCCGTTTCTTCGCCATTTAAAAAATAAGCGTCAAATATGTCCCGGGCAATATATGCTGCGTTCATCCCCGTCTCTCCATGCTCCAATACGACACAAATGGCGATCTCCGGGTCGTCATACGGCGCAAATGCAACAAACAGCGCGTTATTCCCAACATTGTTCCCCACCTGGGCCGTTCCGGTTTTCCCGCCGACAGCAACAGGGTAATCCGCAAAAATCCCGCTGGCAGAGCCTTCGTCCACCACGCCCAGCATGCCCCGCTTGACCGCTTCCAGCGTTTCTTCTTTGACGCCCACCTGCGCGAGCACCTCCGGTTCTTGTTCATAGATGACGCTTCCGTCCGTTGATGAACGGACGCTTTTTAAAATATGGGTTTTGTACCGCGTTCCGCCGTTTGCAATGGTGGCGATATAGTTTGCAAGCTGGATCGGTGTAAAAAAGGAATAGGACTGCCCGATCGCAGTCTGAATGGTGTCCCCTGGGTACCACATTTTGTCCTCTTCCGTTTTCCCCACCCGTTCCTTGTATGCAGGGCTGGAAACATTCCCCTCCACCTCGTCCGGCAGTTCGATCCCCGTCAATTCTCCCAACCCGAACATCGCGGCATATTGGTCGATGGTATCAATGCCCATGCGCCGTCCCGCCTCATAAAAATAACAGTTGCAGGATTGTTCGATCGCTTTTGTGACATTCAGCGCTCCATGCGTCCGGCCGGTTTCGCTCCAAATCCAGCAGCGCGGCTGATAATCTTTATAATATCTATAGATACCGTCGCAGCGCAGCAGCTCTTCCGCTGTCACCGCGCCGCTTTCCAATGCCGCGATCGCCGTGAGCGGCTTAAATGTGGAACCCGGCGTGTATGTGCCGCTGAGCGCCCTGTTCCATATGGGGTTTGCATCATTTTCTAACAACGATTGATAATCCCGGTTAAATGTGGCAGGATTATATGTGGGATACGTGGCGCTCACCAAAACGTCCCCATTCCGCACATCCAGCACCACCACAGCGCCCGCATCGGTTTCCCCGCCCGTCCGGGCAGCCAATGCCTGGATATGTTTTTCCAGCGACTCCTCCGCTGCTTTCTGCAAATCGGCGTCCAGCGTCAATACCACGTAATCCCCGGGTACAGGCGCCACATTTTCCACAACACCTGAAAGATTGGTGCTGTCCAGATTCGTACCGTCCTCCCCGCGCAAGTATTCTTCAAACAGCTTTTCCACGCCGCGTTTTCCGATAATGTCATTGTAGCTGTAACCTTTACCGCGCATCGCGTCATATTCCTCCTGCGACATTTTCCCGATACCGCCCAGAATATGCGCCGCCACTTGACCCATCTCATAGTTCCTGACATAATCCTGTGTTACAACAATCCCCGGGAACTCATCCTGACGTTCCTTGATTTTCGATATCACCGCCATATCCACATCCTCTGCCAAAGTAAACGGTGAATTCGCAGAAAAGCCGCGCAAACTGGCTTCATATCGTATTCCAATCACCTGCCGTTCCACCTGCGGTTCATAACCGTCAGGAATTCCGAACGAGTTTTTCTTGTAATACTCCATCACCTGCGCGGCGCTCATATCCGATGTAATTCTTGTTTTTGACTGGAACCATGCCGCCTTTTCATCTTCCGCCGACCCGTCGCCGTTTTCATCGGCAAAGGTATATTCATAGGGGTAGCCGGAAATGGGCAGGGTATCCTGGGTTGTATAGCCCGTGCTGTTCAAAATCCGCACCGTCTCTGCCAATACGTCATTCAGCCTGGCATCGCTGATCTCTGTTTTCTGCAATTGGAGGGAATACCCGATCCTGTTTGTAATCATGGGTTTCCCATAGCGGTCCAGAATTTCGCCCCGCGGCGCTTTATCCACCACACTGGCGTTCATCCGCCGCTGGGACAGCTCATAATAGTCCTGCCCCTGGATGATCTGCAGGTTAAAAAGCTGCGCGACCAACGCCACAATCATCACAACCAAGACAATGCGTATTACCAAAAACCGGTTTTTCGCATCTATCACACCGCATTACCTCCTGACCTTCCATAAATTCCGCATACAGGGATACATCCATAACAGCATCACCGCGTTATAGCATGCGGCCGGTATAATAACGCCCCCAAACGCCTGTAAAAATGTACCTCCCAGCGCCTGATAATTCAACGCATAATATGCCGTTTCCGTGATAATGGACAAAATAAACAACAGCGGGAGCTCCATTAAAAAATTTTTTC
>DVND01000200.1 GCA_018714645.1 Candidatus Avimonoglobus intestinipullorum | reverse complement strand
GGCTGCCCGCATTTCCGCCCGTACCCATGAACATGGGGATGAATGTGGTCAGGACCACAAATTTACTCAAAGCATCCTCATAGGAGCTGATAATTTTTCCCGTGAAGGTGGCGGATATCATCAGGATCAAGAGCCAGGGGATCCGCTTTTTCCACGTTTCAAACACGCCCGTTTTCATGTAGGGCTTATCCATTGGCGTGATCGCCGCCATCATTTCAATGTCCTCAGTGTTTTCTTCCTGAATGACGTCGATAGCGTCGTCGACGGTGACAATGCCCACCAGGCGTTTTTCATTGTCGACAACAGGGATTGCCAAAAAATCATATTTGCTGAATTTTTGCGCAACCTCTTCCTGGTCGTCCAGGGTATTCACGTAGATGATATTCTGCTCCATGATTTCTTCTATCAGGCAGGAATAGTCTGACAAAAGCAAATCCTTCACCGATACAAGCCCCAGCAGCACCCGGTTTTGATCCGTTACATAGCAGGTGTAAACCGTTTCCTTGTCCAGCCCTGTGCGGCGGATACGGGTGAAAGCGTCGGCAACGGTCATATCCTTTTTCAAATCCACATATTCGATGGTCATGATGCTGCCGGCGCTGTCTTTGGGATATTTTAAAATTTCGTTAATGCTTGCCCGCACTTCCGGCGCAGAGTGGCGCAGGATGCGCTTCACCATATTTGCGGGCATCTCTTCGATGATATCGACGGTATCATCCAGGTAGAGTTCGTCCAGGACCTCCTTCAGTTCGGTATCACTGAAGCCTTCGATCAGCAATTCCTGCGTATCGGAGCTCAGTTCGACGAAGGTTTCCGCCGCAAGCTCTTTCGGCAGGACGCGGAACAGCAGCGGCAAGGCAGAGGTGGGTAATTTTTCAAATAAGATTGCAATATCCGCCGGTTCCAGATTCATCAAAATGGTCCGTATTTCATGATATTTTTTGACATCGAGTAATGAGAGTAGTATTTGTTCCATGATTGATCGCTCCTAACATCGGTTGTCAGGCGAAAAGAACAGGGAACCGCACAGAAAGCTGTGCAGTTTTCTGTTTACAGCATCGCCCGCCAGGGTTTGTACTGCCGCTTCCTGTGTCCATCATCTCACTCCTTTATTATTCTTCTTATTTTCAGGATTAATCCAAAGTAATAACGTCTTCCGCCCCTTCATTTCCAGACGAAGGCGCCTGGGTTGCCGGCGGGGCAGTGGGCCTTTGTGTCGGCGCCTGCGTCGGATTTTGCGTCGGCGTATTTGTTGAAGGGGGAGAAGTGCTGTCGCTGTTCCCGCTGTTATCCGCCGTGCTGTCAGGGGTTTCTTGCACAACATCATCCCTGTTTTGGAGTTCTTCCTCTATTTCCGAATCATCATCCGGGGATGCTGTCCTTCTCGGCCGCGTTGTGCGTGAAGAGGAGGAACCGGAGGAGGAGCCGTTGTAGCTGGAAGAATTGTTGCAGTATTTTTCCGGCGCTGTCCCGTGTTCAAAATATTCGTATTGTGCATAATCACAACCTTTGGAAGCGAGTCTGCCTGTGCGGGCGCAAACCAATACTTTTTCAACGCTGTCCGGCGCTGTAAATTCCCGTTCCGGAAGATCTTCGTGGACTTTTTCCATTACCGATTTCCAAAGCGTTACAGAAGGGTTGTTGTATACGCCGGCCTTGCGCACAGAGGCCGGTGTGTCAAATCCATACCAGACTGCCCCCACGTAATAAGGCGTAAAACCAATAAACCATTTATCGTAGTCGTCATTTGTCGTACCGGTTTTTCCGTATGTCGGCATAGAACTCAGCTTTGCCGCTCGGCCCGTCCCGCTGGAGCCATTTACAACGGAGTAAAGGAGATCCGTCATAATGAAAGCGGTGGAATCCTTCAGTACGCGGGTGTTTTCCGGTTCGTTTTCCAGCAGTACTTTGCCGGTATTATCCACAATTTTCGTGTAGGAATGCGGTTTGTTATAAATTCCGCCGCTTGCGAACACGCCATAAGCTGCCGCCATTTCCTTGGGTGAAACACCATTTGTCAAGCCGCCCAAAGCCAGCGGGCTTAAATCTCGGTCGGCATCGGCCAGTGTCGAAATATGGAATTTATCTTGTACATATTCATAGGATTTATCCACGCCCAGATCCTGCAAAGTACGGACTGCCGGCGTGTTTGCGGAAATTTCCAACGCCCTGCGGACAATCATATAGCCCCTGTAGCCGCTGTAGGAGTTTTGGGGCGACCAGTCCCCGATCGTCAGCTTTTCATCGTTGACAATGGAGGCGGCTGTTAACAGGCCCGTGTCAATGGAAGGGGCATAAACGGACAGCGGTTTCATGGATGACCCCGGCTGCCGCGTCATTTGCGTGGCGCGGTTGTAACCGCGGCGGTCTGTTTTTTCTCCCTTACAGCCCACCATCCCTTTGATTTCACCGGTGTAAGGGTCGGTGATGATCATCGCCGCCTGGGCGGGGTTCTTGGTGCTGGGGAAATTTGCATTGTTTGTAAACACGTCTTCAATCGCCTGCTGGATATCCGGGTCAACCGTTGCGTAAATCTTTAATCCGCCGCTGTATACCAACTGTTCCGCAAAGGTATCTGTATAGCCCTTTTCCGTTTGCAGGTCGCTGATGATTTCATTGATTAAATTTTCAACAAAATAGGAATAATTTTTAGATTTGGCCTCGTTGTAATTGGGGTTTAAATTCAATTCCGAACTGACGGCCTCTTGGTATTCCTCTTCCGTTATTTTCCCCAATTCCCGCATTTTCCATAAAACAGTATCCCGCCGGTCTTTCGCATTTTCCGGGTTTTTGATCGGGTCGTAATAGGAGGGGCGCTGGGTGATTCCCGCAATCATCGCCGCCTCCGGCAGGGTCAGATCGATTGCGTTTTTGTCAAAATATAAATTTGAAGCGGCCTCCACGCCATAGCAGTTATTTGCCAGGAATACGAGATTGAGGTAGGTCGTTAAAATTTCATCCTTTGAAAGCTGCTTTTCCAACGCGACAGCGCGCATCATTTCTTTAATCTTCCGGGCGGGCGTGCGGTCTTTTTCCAGCGTGATGTTCTTGATGACCTGCTGGGTGATTGTACTTCCGCCGTAGGAGGATGTGCCGAGGCCGAGCTGTTCCTTTACCCAGCCGAGGAACGCGCCGGCAGACCGTTTGATGTCCACGCCGCCATGATTGTAAAACCGTTCATCCTCAATGGAGACGATGGCGTCCTTCAGCACATCCGGAATCTCGCTGCTGTCGATCCAGACGCGGTTCCCGTTGTTGAACAGCTGTTCCAATTCGTAGGAATTGCCGTCTGCATCGGTGTAGTACACCAGAGAGGAATAATTGATGGCCAGGTTCTGCACGTTCATATCCCGGATCTCTTTTTCAACAGAAATATACATGCCCACCCCGATGCCGAAGACGGTGAGGATGGAGATAAAAATAACGACCAAAACGCCGTTTCTGAAGCGTTTTAATCCGCGGTGTTCTTTTTTGGGCTTTTGGGGGGCGGTAGTTTTTCTGACTGCCGGCTCCTTTGCGCGGACAGTTCTTGTCCGCTGCCGCTCACGTTTTCTTCTCAAAAAAATCCCTCCTGTTGCCAATGATAGCTTATATGAATTGCATCATAAAGATACACAAATATCCCATTATCAACTATTATAGTACAAATCATTGAAATTTGCAACATTTATCTGTGTACATGCAAGAAAAATGTATATAAAATGTATATGATCCATGTAAATTGGAAAAAATTATAGCAAAATACCAAGTAATTGAAAGGATGCATGCATATGGCCGAAAATAAAAAATTAATTTATACAATTGTTTGTACGGGGTTCGTACTTGTGGGATTTATCGTGGGATTTTTAATAGGGATGCCAAGGGGCGGCCCAGAGCCGGAGGAGATAGCAATGGAAACAGAGCCGCCGGCTGTGGAAATCAACGCGCACGCCACGCCGGAGGCGGAGGAACCGTCGCCTACGCCCACGCCGTACGTGGGAACTTATTATTTCGTGCAAAGCGAGGAGGACAGTCTGAACATTTACGAGGTGGATGGGGAGAACAAAACGCTGGTGAAAAGTGCGGAAGTGAATCTGGAACTGTTTCCCGCATCGGACAAAGAAGCTTTGCAGCAGGGCGTCAAGGTCAACAACCTGGAGGAAGGCATTCAATTAATCGAGGATTTTACAAGCTAAAAATGTTAGAAAAACAG
>DVND01000199.1 GCA_018714645.1 Candidatus Avimonoglobus intestinipullorum | reverse complement strand
GGCAGCCCCCAAAAAGGCGGCAGCTGCTCAAAAAACAGAAGCGCCAAAAACACCAGAAAAAAAAGCCGCTGCGAAAAAAACTGCAAAAAAGACTACAAAGGAATCATAAAAAAAGGAAAAGCATCTGCTTTTCCTTTTTTTATGATTGGATGACTTTTATAACAGGGCTTGCAAGAATTCCGAATTCCTTCAAACGGTATTCATAGCACCACTTGTCCCCTGCCGTGCGCCACGCGTCCGGCCCGAACCAATCCCACAAAATATCTGCATTATGCAGTGCCCCAAAGGAGTTATGGCGGTTCCCGAACAGTTCATAGTCGATACGGTGTTTCCCCGCTTTCAATCCATTGATACGCAGCTCATACGGCGCGTAGGCAATGACGCCGCGCGCTTCTCCGTCCACATACACCTTCATCATCGCGCCCCTGTAATGATTCGCATGGATGACAATGTCGCCTTCCGGCAGTTCCACCTCCGTATGATAGGTGATGTTCGCTCCATAGAACGGCAGTCCCTGCGGAACCACCGATGAAAACGCAATCCGCTGCTCCCGCGGCACTAATACCTTTGTACAGCCCGCGGCCTTCACGCCGAAATCGCCCAATATATAGCACCATTCTGTATTAGTGCGCGGCCCAAACGGCACCTTCATCGTCAGGATGTTGATCCCTTCCTTGATGGCCGGCAGCTTCACGGTCTGAATTGCTTTGTCGGTAAAATACCCGTCCACCCGCATTTCCACAGGCACGCCGTTCAAGCAGACCTCTAACGCCTCTGCATTTTCAACTGCCAGCTTTGCGCCTGTAATTTCCAACTGGCTTTCAACCTGAAAACGCAAATGGATATAGTGGCTAATGGGTTCCTCCTCAATGGTCCAAGGCTGGGTTTCATTGTTGATAAACCCGATTTGATCCCGCAATGCAGAATCCAGACGCAGAATCTCCTCAACGGGCTGATATTCCCCGTCATCCAGTGCGTACTCCGCCATATCCAGCAGCAGGACGTTTGGCTCAGACAACGAATACGCCACCCGGTCTTTGATATCAATTGTTTTTATCACTTCATACGGCGGCGCGGATTCCGGCGTTGGCCTGCCGTCGTATTGCTCCAAATGGAGCAGCAGGCTGTCATTTGCATAAAAATTATATGGAATCAGGGTATATCCGTCCTTTATTTCAAACGGAATTTCTTTTACAGTACCGGTCAAAGTGTCATAGACAAGCGGCGTGTATTCCCCTTTTAAGCGGATAACCGTTTCCTGTGCCGTTGACATATCAATACTGCATCCAGCCGACATAAAATTGGAATCAATATAAGAATCCGTGTGCGCAATAAACAGCCATCTGCAATCGCCATCCTGGCGCATATTGTAAATCAGATTGTCTGTATTCTCGCCACTCTTGTTCCTGATTTCAACAATCCGTTCCGGCTCCAGCGCACGCAGTATGGAAACCTTGTCAAAGGACACCGTTTCACACTGCAAATAGAATTCCCGCGCTTCATCCGATGGAACGGCGTCCACATATTTGGGCGGATTCCCCGCAAAAATCACTGTCCCGCCCCGGGCTTTGAATTGCTTTAAAATTTCCAGCGTAGAGTTCCTAAGCGTTTCACAGCCGGGCACAAGCACCGTGGAATACTCCATGCAGCCCAGCTTGAGTACATCGGAAATCCCGCTGCATTGCCCGGGCAACAATGATTCGCTGATAAAGTCAAAATCGATCAGCCCATTTAATAGCCATGCAGTGATATTCTGGAACTGTTCATCCAACTGCCTGCGGACATCCGCCGTATTTTCCCGCGGGCCGAAATGCAGCCAATAGCTTTCAATCGGATGAATCACGCCGACCTTTACCACCGGCTTGCCGCGCGTCAACGCCGTATTGACCCGCGCAAAATGATCCTCTACATAGCGGTACTCCTTGTACCACGGCGATTGATACGATATGGAAGCGGGGTAATCCCGTTTTGCCGCGCCGCCCATGGATACCCAGGATAAATGCGGTACGCGGACTGTCACACCCAGCGCCGCCTGCCAGTCCCCCTGGAATTTGTGTCCGCGGAAATCAAAATCCCAGTTCGTCACGCCGTATAGCTCGGAAAGCATCCCCTCTTTTCCGTTTTGATGCACAATCGACTGAGTCTGCTTTGCCGTTGTCAGTTCTACCAGATTGCAAAGCATGTCAATTCCGGGAATGCCAAAATGCGGATATGCCCGCATCGCTTCTCCCACAGATTTAGTCTGGCTCTCAAGCGTCGGCTCCTCCACTAAATGCCCCGTCAACGCAATCCCGTTTTTTGCGCACCAGTTGCCGCAGTTTTTTGCAAACGCCTCTGTAAAACGCTCTGTTATATGATCGTGATAATGGTACCGTGCCACAGATACCGCGCCGTCCGGCAATTCCCAAAACAATTCCGGAAGCTTCTCAAGGATATCGTACCCGTATTTCTGCTGGAACGTATCTGTAAACGTCACTGTCCATGGGCACTCCAACGTCTGCTTGCTCTCAGCAAAAGCGAACGACTGCTTACTGGCAAACTGTGGTTCATCAGTAAAAATTGCCGGGACCGTTTTCCCAAAATCCGCCCCCACCGCGCGTTTATACGCCTCTTCCGTGATGTTGATAAACGCGTCAATCGCCTCCTTGGAAAGGGTATCCACATACGTCTGGTTATTATACCAGCCGCTGGTCGGCGGCGTAACGATATAGGTAAACCAATTCGCCTGCGGGTCATTTTCTTCGGTAAAATGGTATTCCTCCAATTCGCCCCTCGCATTCAAACGCACGGAATACGCCCCCAAAAGACTGGGCTTTCCCGTTTTTGCAGCCTCCTCAAAGGATACCGTCTCCTGCTTGAGGCGTTCATATGTAAATACCAGCGTCCGTTGGCGGTACGCAGGATTTTTTGTCACCAATCCACCCGCAGCGCCCGATGGCCAGCGATCCTCATCATAGAGCCATGCCAGCATTCCCTCCTGTTTTGCTTTTTCCACGCAGCCCTTGACCAGCTCCATGAATTCATCGCTAAGGTATTCCGTCGCCATACCTGAACGGGAATGCATGTGGAATCCACCAAAGCCCATTTCCTTCAGGCAGTCGATCTGTTCTGTCAATTGCTTCTGATCCAGCTTGCAGTTCCACGCCCAAAACGGCGTACCACGGTACTCGCTCGTCGGATTCCGAAACAATTCCAAGTCCAATTTTTCCGCGCTGTTCTTACCATATAACAATTTTTTTCACTCCTTTTCTTTTTCCTGTTGACTTTATTATAGTATGTGCTTTATAATAAAACAACGGGAAAATTTTTAAATTTATAGGGTGATTTTCACATGGAATTAAAAAATTTTATGCAAGAGCAGGTAATGCTCATGCAACTGCAGCAGGAAACCTTAACAGCGCACTCCCACAATTATCTGGAATTGGTTTACATCGTGCAGGGAGAAGCCATTCACACCATCAACGGCATGCAAACAACCGTCCGGGAAGGGGACTTTTTCATCATTGATTACAATACCGAGCATGGCTACATCGTAGAAAATGAAACAAATCTTTTTTTAATCAATTGCCTGTTCGTCCCCACGCTGATTGATGTGACGCTTAAAAGCTGCCGCAGCTTTGAAACACTGCTCAACAACCGCTTGATTCATTTTAACAACAGCATCCTGCGCACCAACCCCGCAAACTATATCTTTCATGATGAAGACGGGACGATCCTGTCCCTGTTCAACACCATGCTGCAGGAATATGCGCAGAAACAGCACGGTTACATCGAACTGATTCGCTGTAAACTAATAGAATTGCTCATTCTCACCATGCGCAAAATCACAGATGAAGAAGCGGTATTGTGCAGCGATACAACCATTTCTAAAATCACCTCCCTGATTGAACAGCGGTATGCAGAGGATATCACCCTGACCATGTTCAGCGCACAATTCAATTACAGCCTCCCCCATCTGAGCCAGAAATTCAAAAAGGAAACCGGCGTTTCCTTCCGGGAATTCCTGCAAAAAACCCGTATTGAAAAAAGCTGCAACCTGCTGCTGAACACCAATGACAGCATCAGCGCCATCGCCGAACAAGTTGGGTATTCGGATATGAAGACCTTCCACAGCGTTTTTAAAAAGATACTCGCCACCACGCCAAACACCTTCCGCTCCAATTTCAAATAAATATCCCTCCGTAAAACGGGGGGTATTTCATTTTCGGGCATAGCCCTACCCTCTACTGGCGGGGCACAAGTGCCCTTTTTATTGGCCTGCCAGCCATGCATTTATTACTTACTACCCATAAATGGGTCCCGTGGGTCGAACAGACTGATTTGATCACTTCCCTTATCCCGTTTTAAATGTCCTGATATGTACTC
>DVND01000198.1 GCA_018714645.1 Candidatus Avimonoglobus intestinipullorum | reverse complement strand
CCGACCTTCAGGAAAAAATCGAGTACGAAAAACAGCGCATGCAAGAGGTCGACGAGATGAAGGACAAGGTTGACACGGACGAGTACATTGAAAAAGTCGCGCGGGAAAAGCTCGGGTTGATTAAAGACGATGAAATTGTGTTTATTGACGTATCCGGGAACTAAGACAAATCACCATCAATCTGGGGAGGAACATAAAACAATATGCCGGTAGAGTTAGGATCGATTGTTGAGGGGAAAATCACCAATGTTATGCCGTTTGGGGCGTTTGTGTCATTGCCGGAGAACCAGACCGGCCTGGTACATATTTCTGAAGTTGCTTCAAACTATGTGAAGGATATCAATGAACACGTCAAAGCTGGCGACACTGTCAGGGTGAAAGTCATAAGAATTGATGATTCGGGCAAAATAAGCCTGTCCATTAAGAAAGCCGAGGAGCGGAAACGGGAGGAAAAGAAGCCCGTTGTGAGCGCCCCGAAGGGTCCTGTCCGCCCGCTGGAGATTGACTGGGGCGCAAACCGGGACCAGGAGCTGTCCTTTGAGGATAAGCTCAGTAAATTCAAGCAGGACAGCGATGAGAAAATGCAGGCGCTGCGGCGCAGCAATGAATCGAAGCGTTCCGGCGGGTATCACCGCGGCGGCGGTTCGTATTAATTAAATTGGGTGCTTTTGAGAGGAGACCTGTCGTCTCCTCTTTTTTCAATTTTGAAGCGCCCGCATCGATACAAAGGAGATAGGACATCATGCAGAAAAACTTAACCATGCTGACAGACTTTTATGAATTTACCATGTCAAACGGATTTTTTGTGGAAGGCATGGGGGAGAAGACGGTCTATTTTGACATGTTTTACAGGACGATCCCTGACAATGGCGGGTTCGCCATCATGGCGGGGGTGGAGCAGGTCATCGATTATCTGAGTAATTTGAAATTCAGCGATGGGGACATTGATTATCTGCGCAGCAAGGGGATTTTTGCGGAGGGGTTTTTGGAGTACCTGCGCCGTTTTGAATTTACCTGCGATGTGTGGGCCGCCCCGGAAGGCACGCCGATTTTCCCGGGCGAGCCGATTGTGACCGTGCGCGGGCCGGCGGTCCAGGCGCAGCTTGTGGAAACGATGATCCTGCTGACCATCAACCACCAGAGCCTGATTGCCACCAAAGCGAACCGCATTGTGCGTGCGGCCGAAGGGCGGCCGGTGATGGAGTTTGGCTCCCGCAGGGCCCAGGGGGCGGATGCGGCGGTCTTAGGCGCGCGGGCTGCCTACATCGGCGGCTGCGTCGGGACGGCATGCGCCCTGGCGGATGAGCAGTACGGCGTTCCCGCCCTGGGCACGATGGCCCATAGCTGGGTGCAGCTGTTTGACAGCGAATATGAGGCGTTTGCCGCGTATGCAAAGGCCTACCCGGATTCCTGCACCCTGTTGATTGACACGTATAATGTGTTAAAATCGGGGCTTCCGAATGCGATCAAGGTGTTTAATGAAATTTTAGTCCCCAACGGGCACAGGCCTGCGGGCGTCCGGATCGATTCCGGGGACATCACCTATTTATCGAAAAAATGCCGCAGGATTTTGGATGAGGCGGGCTTTCCCGACTGTGCCATTGTCGCTTCCAATTCGCTGGACGAATATATTATCCGCGACACCATCATCCAGGGGGCGAAAATCGATTCCTTCGGCGTGGGGGAACGGCTGATTACTTCGAAATCTTCGCCGGTGTTCGGCGGGGTGTATAAGCTGGTGGCGGTGGAGGACGCACAGGGGAACATTGTCCCGAAAATCAAAATCAGCGAAAACGTCGCGAAAATTACAACACCCGGCTTTAAGCAGGTGTACCGGCTGTACTCCAAGGAAACCTCCGCCGCAATCGCGGACGTGATTACACTGCACGACGAGGTTATTGACGGGGACCAGTATGAGCTGTTTGACCCGGAGCACACCTGGAAGCGGAAAACGGTAACGGATTTTTACGCCCGGCCGCTGCTGAAGCAGATTTTCAAAAAGGGCCGCTGCATCTATGTAAATCCGGGGCTGGAGGCGCTGCGGGAATACTGCAAAATTGAGATAGACGGTCTGTGGGACGAGGTGAAGCGGTTTGAAAACCCGCACCGGTATTATGTGGATATGTCCAAAAAGCTGTGGCAGATGAAATATGAGATGCTGGAAAAATTCCAGTGAGACAGGTTGATAGCATGGAAACAAAAATTGTGAAAATAGACCCGCAGCACATCGATATGGAACAGATTGCGGGAATGGGGCGGCTGCTGGCGGCGGGGAAGCTGGTGGCGTTCCCGACGGAAACGGTTTACGGGCTGGGCGCAAACGCCTTGGACGAAGGGGCGGTGAAACGCATTTTTGCGGCGAAGGGGCGGCCTTCGGACAATCCGCTGATCGTCCATTTTGCAAATGCTGCGGACATAAAAACGGTTGTGCGGGAAATCCCGGAAGCCGCCCTGCGGCTGCTGGAGCAGTTTTCCCCCGGCCCGTTGACAATAATCCTGAAAAAACAGCCGCACTTAAACGATACGGTCACCGCAGGGCTGGATTCTGTGGCCGTGCGGATCCCTGCCAACCCCGTGGCCCGCGCACTGATTGCGGCCGCCGGCGTACCAGTGGCCGCGCCCAGCGCCAACCTTTCGGGAAAGCCCAGCCCCACCAGGGCGGCGCATGTGATTGCGGACATGGACGGGCGGATCGATGCGATTGTCGACGGGGGGAGCTGCGCTGTGGGCGTGGAGTCCACGGTGCTGGATATGACGGGCGCCCGCCCGGCCATTCTCCGCCCCGGCGGCGTGACATATGCGCAAATCAAAGCGGTGCTGCCCGATGTGCAGATTGACGCCCATGTGCTGCAGTCTGTGGGGGCGGCGGAAACGCCCAAGAGCCCGGGGATGAAATACAAGCATTATGCGCCGGATGCGGAGGTAATCGTCGTTGAAGGGGATATCAAAAAAGTCCGCGGAAAAATTGAGGAACTGATAAAAGGGGTACAACAGAAGAGGGTCGGCGTACTGGCGATGGACGGCGCGTCATATCCCGCCGCGGATCTGGTATTATCCGCGGGGGCGGACAACCGGGATTATGCCAACAGGCTGTTTGACGCCCTGCGGGAGTTTGATCGCCGGCAGATCGATCTTGTATTTGCCGAATTTTCAGGGGACATGGACTATGGGCTGGCGGTGAAAAACCGGCTATATAAGGCGGCGGGAAACCACATAATCCATGTACGCGAAAAATAAGCGGCGCATCTCACCCTGCGCCATCGCTTGCAGTATTGATATACGGCGGCGCGCTGTAACAGGGCAATCTGCTTGCTTCTTTTCCGCGTCACGCGAGGGACAGCGGCACATTCCACCCTGCGCCATCGTTTGCAGTATCGGTATACGGCGGCGCGCTGTGGCAGGGTAATCTGCTTGCTTCTTTTCCGCGTCACGCGAGAGGGCGGCGGCGCATCTCACCCTGCGCCGCGTTGTATTATTTCATAGAAGTGGATGCCGCTGCGGGCGGCAGAATGGAGTATACAGGATGAATATATTATTTGTTTGCACAGGCAATACGTGCCGCAGCCCCATGGCGGCGGCGCTGATGAATAAAATTGCAATGGAGCGGGATCTGGACGTGCGCATTGAATCCGCGGGTATTTTCGCCCATGAAGGGGACAATGCCACCACGGAGGCGGTGCTGGCGATGCGCAAGTATGGGATCGACCTGCTGGGGCATCACGCCCAGCCCATCAATGAAGAACTGCTGCAAAAAAGCGACCTGATCCTGACGATGACCGCAGCGCACAAGCTGCTGTTTGCAGAGGCCGCGCCGGACAAGGTGTATACGCTGGCGGAATATGCCGGGCTGGATGAGGATATTGAGGATCCCTTCGGCGGAGACGTGGAAGAATACGAGGCATGCGCCGAACAAATCTACCAGGCGCTGCTGAAGGTGGCGGACCGGCTGGAACAGGAGCGCGGCAATGGTTGACATTCGCGCTATGACAGCGCCGGATTTGGCGCAGGTGGCGGCGCTGGAACGGCAATGCTTTTCCACGCCCTGGTCGCCCAAAGCCTTTGAGGAGGAGCTGGAAAATGAGCTGGCCCTGTATTTTGTTGCGGCGGAAGGGGCAGTTATCTGCGGATACATTGGCTTTTGGAAGATTGTGGACGAGGGGCATATCACCAATGTGGCCGTGCTGGAACAATACCGGGGGCGCGGGATCGGGGGGCGGCTGATTGCACAGGCCATTGATACCGCCCGTGCGGCGGGTCTGAAGCTGCTGACTTTGGAGGTGCGCAGGAGCAATGCGCCGGCGATCGCCCTGTATAAAAAATACGGTTTTGTGGAATTGGGGTTCCGCAAACGTTATTATCACGATCCCGAAGAAGACGCGCTGATCATGACATTATATTTGGATTGAGGAATGGAAATGGATACATATATACTGGGGATAGAGAGCTCGTGTGATGAGACCGCCGCCGCCGTAGTGCGGAACGGGCGGGAGGTGCTGTCTAATAGTATTAATACACAAATCGACTTGCATAAGGTTTACGGTGGGGTGGTCCCTGAGATCGCATCGCGCAAGCACATTGAAAACATCGACGTCGTCATTGACGCGGCCTTGGAGGAGGCGGGGAAACGGTTGGATGAGATTGATGCAATCGCCGTGACCTACGGGCCGGGGCTGGTGGGCGCGCTGCTGGTGGGCGTGTCCGAGGCGAAGGCGCTGGCTTATGCCGCGCAAAAACCCCTCGTGCCCGTGCATCATATCAAGGGGCATATCATGGCGAATTTTATTGCCCACCCGGAGCTGGAGCCGCCGTTTGTGTGCCTGGTGGCTTCCGGCGGGCACAGCCATATTGTGGAGGTCAGGGATTATACCGTCTTCCATGTGCTGGGCCGCACGCGGGATGACGCGGCGGGCGAGGCCTTTGATAAAATTGCGCGGGTGCTGGGGCTGGGATACCCCGGCGGGCCGCTGATCGACCGGCTGGCAAAGGAGGGGGATCCGGAAGCGGTGCGGTTCCCGCGGGTGCGCATGGACCAGGATTCCCTGGACTTTAGCTTCAGCGGCGTCAAGACGGCGGTGATCAATTACCTCCATAAAGCGGAACAGCAGGGCGCGGCGGTGCGGAAGGCGGACATAGCGGCCAGCTTCCAGCGCGCCGTCACGGACGTGCTGTGTGCACATACGGTGGAGGCCGCGCAGAAATGTGGATTAAAAACAATCACGTTGGCGGGCGGCGTTGCCGCCAATTCAGAGTTGCGCCGCAGAATGGCGGAAGAGGCCGGAAAATGGGGGATGGACGTCCTGTTCCCACCGCCGGTGCTGTGTACCGACAATGCGGCGATGATCGCCTGTGCGGGTTATTATGCTTATATGGCGGGGGAAACTGCGGATCTGCGCTTGAACGCGGTGCCGTCCCTGCCGCTGTAAATATAAAAAGCCATCTGATGATGGCTTTTTATATTTTAAAAAACAGGACCTGCGGGATTGCGCCGTCCGGGTACGGCGAATCCCCCTCAAGGAGCTGTATAGTACCATCTGCATGGGCTTTGGAAATTTTTTGCCAGAAAGCGGCGCCTGCGGTGTTTTCCGGGTGGTATTGGATATGCCAATACCCTTTATGCATCCGAAAAAGCTGTTCCATGGCGGCTGACGCAATCCCCTGCCGCCGGTAAGGGCAGGCCACAAAAAATTCTGCCACGGCCCAATTGATGGGCCTGCTGCATGCGGGGTGCCTGTTTATCAAAGCAAAGCCCGCCAGATTTTGGCCGGCATTGATAAAATAAGCGAACCGGCCCTCCTCCTGCCAGTAGCTGTCCAGATAAGGGTAACCGTAAAGCCCGTTGCTGTCAAAAAGAGTGTGGTCGTACTGGGACAATTCATAGGTGTATTTTTCCAGCAGATTGCCGAGGATCCCCTTTTCTCCCGCCAAGACGGGCCGTAACGCTGTTTTCATCCTACTGTCCCTCCGATGGTATTATTGCTGCCTGATAAAAATCCGTTCCACATTCCTGGTTTTCCCGCTTTGTTCATCAATTTCAAATATGCAGCCGCAGAATTGCCCGGCGCCGGAGGCGACTTCAAATTTCTGGGGCATCCCTGTGACAAAGCGGTCAATGACCCGCGTTTTTTCCATACCCAGTACGGAATGGACGGGGCCGGTCATCCCCAGATCGGAGATATAGCCGGTGCCGCGGGGAAGGATTGTTTCATCTGCGGTCTGCACGTGGGTGTGGGTGCCGAACACGGCGGAAACCCGCCCGTCCAAATAATATCCCATGGCAATTTTTTCGCTGGTGGCCTCGGCATGGAAATCCACCAAAAGAATGTCTGCCTGTTTTTGCAGCTGCTCTATCGCGGCGTCCACCGCTTCAAAGGGGCAATCGGCGGGCTGCATGTAGGTGCGGCCGATAATATTGATAATCCCAACGGATACGCCATTTTTTGCCCGGAGCACCATGCTGCCCGCGCCCGGCACTTTTGCGCCGAAATTGGCGGGGCGCACCACATCGTCATTGTATTGCAGCACCTTGACAATATCCGGGCAGCCCCAGGTGTGATTCCCCAGCGTGAAGCCGTCAATGCCGGCTTTCTTCAATTCCTCGTAGACCGGCTTGGACATACCCCGCCCGTGGGCGGCGTTCTCGCCGTTGGCGACCACCAGGCCGATATCCGCCGGGAGCCGCTCCATATAATCAAACACCATGTCCCGCCCGGTCCGTCCGACAATATCGCCGATACATAAAATTTTCATAACTATGACCTTTCCAAAGAAAAGGGGCCATCGCGACGATGCCCCCTTTTTATTTTATTTTGCAAAATCAATCGCCCTTGTTTCGCGGATCAGGCTGACTTTAATCTGCCCGGGATATTCCAGCTCGCTCTCAATGCGTTTCACAATATCCTTGGCGATCAGCACCATGCTCGAATCATTCACCACTTCCGGCTTCACCATGATGCGGATCTCCCGTCCGGCCTGGATGGCGTAGGATTTATCGACGCCTTCAAAATCGTTTGCGATTTCCTCCAGCTTTTGCAGGCGCTTAATGTAGGTTTCCAGGTTTTCACGCCGTGCGCCCGGCCGCGCGGCCGAAATCGCATCGGCAGCCTGTACCAGCTGCGCCACAATGGTCTCCGCGTCCACATCGCCGTGGTGCGCCATAATTGCGTGAATGACTTCCTTGCTTTCGCGGTATTTTTTCGCAATATCCGCGCCGATGGTGATATGGGAGCCTTCCACCTCATGGTCGACGGCTTTCCCGATATCGTGCAACAAGCCGGCACGGCGCGCCAGATTCACGTCAACGCCCAATTCGCCTGCCATGACGCCCGCCAGATGGGAAACTTCAATGGAGTGCTTCAGCACGTTCTGCCCATAGCTGGTCCTGAATTTCAATTTACCCAGGAGTTTGATCAATTCCGGATGCAGGCCGTGAACGTTTGTTTCAAACGTCGCCGCTTCCCCTTCCTGTTTGATGGTCGCTTCCACCTCGCGCTGTGCTTTTGCAACGGTTTCTTCGATGCGCGCAGGGTGGATGCGCCCGTCCATAATCAATTTTTCCAGGGCGACCCGGGCCACCTCGCGGCGGATGGGGTCAAAGCTGGAAAGGATGACCGCCTCCGGCGTGTCGTCAATGATAAAATCGACACCGGTCAGGGTTTCCAGAGTGCGGATATTGCGGCCTTCGCGGCCGATGATGCGCCCCTTCATTTCATCCGACGGCAGGGCCACCACAGAGACGGTCGTTTCCGCCACATGGTCCGCCGCCACCTTCTGGATGGACATTGCCACAATGTTTTTCGCGTTTTTCTCGGCATTTTCCTTTGCCTGCTGCTCTATTTCTTTAACCATAATTGCGGCTTCATGCCGTGTCTGGTTTTCAATATCCTGCAATAAGGCCTGTTTTGCTTCCTCTTTTGTCATCCCGGATATTTTTTCCAGCCCGTCCAGCTGCTGCTGTTTGATCTCGGCAATTTCCGCGTTTTTCTTGTCCAAATCCTTCAATTTTTGGCTGAGGGATTGGTCTTTACGTTCCAAAGCTTCTGTTTTCTTATCCAGATTTTCTTCTTTTTGGTTGATCCTGCGTTCCTGGCTGGAAAGCTCGCGCCTGCGCTCCTTGATCTCCGCCTCCGCGGCGGCCCGGAGCGCCTGGTTTTCCTCTTTGGCCTCCAGCATCAGCTCGCGCTTTTTCGCCTTCGCATTTTTCTCTGCCTCATCCAGCACCGCTTTTGCCTTTTCCTCTGCGGAACCGATTTCGGCCTCAGCAATTTTCTTTCTATATGCAACACCGCCCTTAAAAGAGACGATATTCAACACAGCAAATAAAACTACTGCGATAATAAGTATGATTTCCAATGGTTCTATTGTTCTCACCCCCATAATTTTTTAATAAAACATCAAAATCGGGGGATGCTGAATATGAAATTATATATATTTAAACAAACATATTAATCCCGATACAAAGCACACCCAGATTAATAGTTTAAAGAAATATAAAGCACTCTCTTTATTGTAAACCATATTGGGCAATGTGTCAAGAAGATTTTTTCGGAATGCGTTGTTTTTTGTGAAAAAGAAAGAAACACAGCGCTTTTTGGAAGGTTTTACGGAACAGCATCGAAATATTGTGTAAAACACATAAAAAATGCATGTAAATTTATATTCTGATAGTATTTACTGAACAAAACAATTGTGATATAATGGAAACAGAAACACAAAACGGAGGAGGCAGTCATGGCGGCAGCAAATTCAACCGAATGGAGCGGGATCAGCGAATTCCAGCTCTATTTGTTCAACGAAGGGACAAACTTTCAATCATATCAGATGCTGGGCCCGCATAAAATAGAGCAAGGATGGCGGTTTGCGGTTTGGGCGCCCAACGCCCGCGGGGTTTTCCTTGCGGGGGATTTTAACCAGTGGGATACCAAGCGGCACCCGTTGGCCAAAATCGGGACAACGGGCGTCTGGTACGGCGTGTTCCCGGAAATAGAGGAGGGGAGCGCCTATAAATATGCCGTGTATACGCCGGAAGGGAAGGTGGTTTTAAAGGCCGACCCGTTTGCGTATTATTCTGAACTGCGCCCCCACACGGCCTCCATTGTCTGCGAATTGCCCAAACATAAGTGGAAAGACCGCAGATGGCTTGAAAAACGGGCGAAAACCCCGCCCTATGACAAACCCATGAATATTTATGAAGTGCATGCGGGAAGCTGGAAGGCCCATGCGGACGGCAGCTTTTACTCCTACCGGGAGCTGGCAGAGGAATTAGTCCCCTATGTGGCGGACATGGGGTACACCCATATTGAGCTGATGCCCCTGACGGAATACCCTTTTGACGGTTCCTGGGGCTATCAGGTGACGGGCTTTTTTGCGGCAACCTCCCGCTACGGGACGCCCGCGGATCTGATGTATTTTGTGGACGTCTGCCACGCCGCGGGCATCGGCGTGATCATGGACTGGGTCCCGGCGCATTTCCCGAAGGACGCACACGGCCTGTACCGCTTTGACGGGACGCCCGCATATGAATACGCGGATGCACGCATGGGCGAGCATAAGGACTGGGGGACCATGGTGTTCGACTACGCCAAAGGCGAGGTCGTGTCGTTTTTGATGTCGTCGGCATATTTTTGGCTGGAGCAATACCATGTGGATGGGCTGCGGGTGGACGCGGTATCGTCCATGCTGTACCGGGATTACAGCCGCAGGGATGGGGAATGGCTGCCGAATATCTACGGCGGCAACCAGAACCTGGAGGCGATCGCATTCCTGCGGAAGCTGAACACGGTGCTGTTTTCCAAATTCCCGAATATTTTGATGATTGCGGAGGAGTCCACCTCCTGGGGGATGGTGACAGGGCGCGTGGAGGACGGCGGTTTAGGGTTCAATTATAAGTGGAACATGGGCTGGATGAACGATACCCTGCGGTATATGTCCATGGACCCGCTGTTCCGCGGGCCGAACCACAACCTGCTGACATTTTTGATGTTTTACGCTTATTCGGAAAATTACATCCTGCCGCTGTCGCATGACGAGGTGGTGCATGGGAAGCGGTCGCTGGTGGACAAGATGTTCGGGACTTATGAGCAGAAATTCGCCACCTACCGGGCGTTATTGGCATACTATATGTCCCTGCCGGGCAAAAAGCTGCTGTTTATGGGCGGGGAAATCGCCCAGTTTATCGAGTGGCGCTATGATGAGGGGCTGGAATGGGGGCTGCTGGAATTTGACGCGCACCGGAAATTTTGGGGGTTTGTGCGGGAATTGAACCATTTTTATCTGGACAGCCGCCCGTTTTGGGAAATTGAGGATAGCTGGGACGGGTACCAGTGGATCAACGGCGGCGATACCGACCGGTCGGTGCTGTCTTATATCCGGAAGGGAAAGCGAAAAAGCGACCAGATTCTCGTCGTTGCGAATTTTACGCCGGAAAAGTGGGAAAAGTATGTCATAGGCGTCCCGTCCGCGGGCGAATACGAGATCGTGTTCAATACGGCATGGAGCCGGTTCGGCGGGAATAAACGCGCGCTGAAGAAGGCATACAAGGCGCAGAAAAAAGACTTTTTGGAGTTCCGGCATGTGATCGAGCTGGATTTGCCGGGGTTATCCGTTTTATATCTGAGAAAGAAAAAACCGGAGAAACAGAAAAAATAACGTATGAAAGAGCGGAGGAACAATTTTATGGTATCAAAGGACTGCGTAGCGATGATATTGGCAGGCGGGCAGGGCAGCCGGCTGGGCGCGCTGACAAAAAAGGTGGCCAAGCCGGCCGTGGCCTACGGCGGGAAATACAGGATCATTGATTTCCCGCTTTCCAACTGCGTCCATTCGGGGATTGACACGGTGGGCGTCCTGACGCAATACCAGCCGTTGGAGTTGAATACATACATCGGCAACGGCAATCCGTGGGATTTGGACCGGAACCGGGGCGGCGTGTATGTATTGCCTCCGTACCAGAGCGCCAAGGCGGGAAAATGGTACAAGGGAACTGCTAACGCGATTTACCAGAATATCGGGTTTCTTGAAAATTTTAATCCGGAAAACGTCCTGATCCTGTCCGGCGACCACATTTATAAAATGCACTACGGGAAGATGCTCAAGGCCCATCAGGAATCCGGCGCGGCGGTGACGATTGCGGTCATGCCCGTGCCCTGGGAGGAGGCCTCCCGTTTTGGCATCATGAATGTGGATGCGGACGGTTACATTGTGGAATTTGAAGAAAAGCCCGCGGCGCCGAAGAGCAACTTAGCGTCCATGGGGATTTATATATTCAATTACGGGCTGCTGAAAAAATACCTGACAGAGGATGAAAACGACCCCGAATCCGCCAATGATTTCGGGAAAAACATCATCCCGAAGATGCTGGCGAACCATGAGAAGATGATGAGCTGGAGCTTTGACGGGTACTGGAAGGACGTGGGCACGGTTTACAGCCTCTGGGAGGCGAACATGGATCTGGTGGACACCCCGCCGAAATTTGAAATCAGCGACCGCAGCTGGAGCATTTATTCGCGCAACCACGCCCTTGCGCCCCATTACATCGGCTATCACGCAAAGCTGGCCAACAGCGCGGTGACGGAGGGGTGTACCATTGAGGGGTGTGTGACGCATTCCGTCCTGTTCGGCGGCGTTTCCGTCGGGGAGGGGAGCGAAATTGAAGATTCTGTAATCATGCAGGGCGCGGTGATTGGGAAACATGCGAAAATCAAGCGCGCGGTGGTCGGCGCGGGCGCGGTGGTCGGCGACGGCGTACAAATCGGCACGGAGGAACGTG
This sequence comes from Candidatus Avimonoglobus intestinipullorum, assembly GCA_018714645.1. Lineage (GTDB taxonomy): Bacteria > Bacillota > Clostridia > UBA1381 > UBA1381 > Avimonoglobus > Avimonoglobus intestinipullorum. Next base: position 7,558 of record DVND01000198.1, on the reverse strand, counting down.
CGGACAACCAATATGCGTCCCCGATGTGCACCCATGGGGTCGTGCTGATTGAGGGCGGCGTAACGCTGGAGGCCGGAAGCGTCATCCCCCGCGGTTCCATGGTCGAGGCAGAGGTATAATTCATAAAAGGAGCGTTGTTACATGAGAGATACAATGGGAATTATCATCACAAATGACGAAAAAATACCGCCGGTAACGGACGTCCGGGCGATTGCGGCGCTGCCCATCGCGGGGCGCTACCGCGTGATCGATTTTGTGCTGTCGAACATGGCGAATGCGGGCCTGACCAATATCGGCGTGGCGACAGAGACCAATTATTCCTCGCTGATGGATCATATCAAATCGGGAAAGCCCTGGGATTTAGATCGCAAAAACGAAGGCTTGAACATCCTCCCGCCGAATCTGGCGAACCTGTCCTACGGGGGCGTGCGCGGGGACATTGACATGCTGCAGGGGATCAGCGATTTCATCCGCAGGAGCCGCCAGACCTATGTGATTTTATCGCTGGGCAATACGATCAATAACATTGATTTTGACGCGGTGCTTGAGGCGCACCTGCAAAACCAGGCGGATATCACCATGCTCTACCGGGACATGACCGGGGTTGAAGAGCGGGAACTGTCCCGGTTTAACCTGATTGACATAAATGAAGAAGGGCGCATCACGGACATTGAGGTAAAGCCCTATTATCCCAAGACCGCCCTGGCGGGAATGGATATATACATCATGGAAAAGGCGCTTTTGGAGAGTATTATCGATGAATGCACCGCCCGGGGCGACCATGATTTTATCAAGGACGCCCTGAACAAAAAGCTGGGCGGTATGCGCATATTCGGGTATGAATTCGAGGGGTATTCCGATAAGATCGACTCCCTGAAATCCTATTACAGGAATTGTATGCTGTTTTTGAACAAGGATGTACGCGACGAGCTGTTCAACCCGGAGCGGCCGGTGTACACAAAAACAAAGGATCAGGCGCCGACAAAGTATACGGACAGCGCCGTCGTGGAAAACAGCTTTATTTCAGACGGCTGCGTCATTGAGGGCGAGGTGCGCAATTCGATTTTGTCCCGCGGGGTGCGGGTGGCGAAGGGCGCGGTCGTCCGCAATTCCATTATCATGCAGGATGCGGTGATTGACGAGGGCGTGACGCTGGATTACGTGGTGTTTGACAAGGAAGTGCACATCACCAAGGGCCGGCGCCTGATCGGGCAGGAGAGCTATCCGCTGGCGGTGTCCAAGCGGATGACCATATAAAGACAAAGGCGCTGCCACGAGCTGGCGGAGCCTCTTTGTTTATCATGCGGTTTGACAAACAGGCGGATTTGGTGTACGATAATTGTGGCATACGGAAAAGGAGGAACAAGATGAAGGTATTATATGCGAGCTCGGAAGCCGCGCCGTTTGCGAAAACCGGCGGGCTGGGGGACGTGGCGGGGTCTCTGCCTGTGGAATTGAAGGAAAAAGGGATCGACGCGCGGGTGATCCTGCCGCTGTACCGCTGCATCAGCCAGAACTATAAGGAGAAGATGCGCTTTATCCAGCATATCTACATCAATGTGGGCTGGCGGTCGCAGTATGTGGGGATTTTTGAATTGGAACACCAGGGCACGACCTTTTATTTTTTGGACAACGAGTTTTATTTCAATGGAGAACAGCCCTATGGATACATCCATCTGGACTGCGAAAAATTCATTTTTTTCTCAAAAGCGGTACTGTCGGTGCTGCCGACGCTGGATTTCCGCCCGGACGTCATCAACTGCAATGACTGGCAGACGGCGGCGATCCCTGTATTTTTGGATACCTTCGGCGACAATCCATTCTACCGCGGCATTAAAACGGTTATCACCATCCACAACCTGAAATTCCAGGGGCGGTGGGATTTGGCAAAAATCAAGGATTTCATGGGCATTTCCGACTATTACTTCACCAGCGATAAGCTGGAATATTATAAAGACGGGAACCTGCTCAAGGGCGGCATGGTTTATGCCAATAAAATTACCACCGTTTCGGAGAGCTATGCCCAGGAGATCACTACGCCCCAATACGGCGAGGGGCTGGACGGCCTGCTGCGCGCCCGCCGGAACGACCTGGTAGGCATCCTGAACGGGATTTCGTACAAGGAGTGGAACCCGGAAACGGACCCGTTGCTGTATAAAAACTATTCCGCAAAGACGGTGTTCCAGCAGAAAAAGCATAATAAAACGGGCCTGCAGCAGGAGCTGAACCTGCCTGTGGACGAAACTGTGTTCATGGTGGGGATTGTTTCCCGCCTGACCGATCAAAAAGGCTTTGACCTGGTGGCGGCCGCGTTGGAGCAGCTGTGCGCCGGCGGCGTCCAGCTGGTGATCCTGGGGACGGGGGATGAAAAATACGAAAACCTGTTCCGCCACTATGCGTGGAAATACCCTGACCGGGTGTCTGCGAACATTTATTTTTCCAATGAGCTGTCTCATAAAATTTATGCCGCCTGCGACGCGTTTTTGATGCCGTCGCTGTTTGAGCCTTGCGGCTTGTCGCAGCTCATCAGCATGCATTACGGCACCCTGCCCATCGTGCGGGAGACAGGCGGCCTGCGGGACACGGTGGTCTCCTATAACGAATACACCGGGGAGGGCACGGGCTTTTCCTTTGGCACGTATTCCGCCCATGACATGATGTTCGTGGTGAAGTATGCCATGGACATCTACTACAACCGGCGCAAGGACTGGGACGGGATCATCCGGCAGGCCATGGCCAGCGATTATTCCTGGAGCGCGTCAGCGGATAAATACATTGCGCTGTACCGCGAGCTCACGGGCATCTATGACGCGCCGGAACCGCCGGCGGAAAAACCAAAAAAGACAAAAACAAAGTGAACTTTGATTAGATAGACCGAATTTGGCAGGCTTGGGCCTGTTTGACCTGGAAGGAGCGCTTATATGGAATCTGTAAAATTAACGCCCAGGGAAGAGGCGTTGAAGCAAGAAATTGTGGGGAAGGTCTCCCGGTATTTCGGGAAGGTCATGGAGGATGCGACGCCGAAGATGGTGTATACCGCCTGCGCGCTTGCCGCGCGGGACCAGATCATGACCAAGTGGGCGGTATCCCACAAGGAGGTAAAGGAGGAAAACTCGAAAAAGCTGTATTACCTGTCCTTTGAGTTTTTGATGGGCCGGCTTTTGACGACGAATATTCTAAATCTGATGCAGACGGACGAGTATGTCCACGTATTGCGGGCACTGGGCTACGAGCTGAACGAGATCGCGGAGCTGGAAAATGACGCCGGGCTTGGGAACGGCGGCCTGGGGCGGCTTGCGGCGTGCTTCATCGATTCGCTGACCACGCTGGACCTGCCGGCGTACGGCTGTACCATCCGCTATGAATACGGGCTGTTCAAACAGAAGATCGTGGACGGGTATCAGATCGAACTGCCCGACCCATGGCTGGAAAATGGGAACGCGTGGGAGATTCCGCGCCCGGAGGAGACGGTGGAGGTCAAGTTCGGCGGGAACGTGTACACAGACTGGTATGACGGGCGGTTCAGCTTCCGTTATGAAAATTCCCATACGGTGCTGGCGATGCCCTATGATGTGCCGCTGGTGGGATACGATTCTAAAATTGTGAATAAGCTGCGGCTTTGGTCTGCAAAGTCGCCGGATTTTATGAATATGAACGAGTTTAACCGCGGCAACTATGTGCGGGCGGTGGAGGAAAAGCAGCTTGCCGAGGTGATTTCCAAAGTATTGTACCCGGAGGATAACCACACCGAAGGGAAGGAGCTGCGCCTAAAGCAGCAATATTTCCTGGTTTCGGCCACGCTGCAATGGATTTTGCGGGAGTTTGAGCACCGTTACGGGCGCGACTGGCATCTGCTGCCGGAAAAGGCGGTCATCCAGCTCAACGATACCCACCCGACGCTGGCGATTCCCGAAATGATGCGCCTGCTGATGGATGAAAAGGGCCTCGGATGGGACGAGGCATGGGAGCTTGTGACGCATCTGTTTGCATATACAAACCACACGGTGATGAGCGAGGCCATGGAAAAGTGGCCGCTGGATATGTTCAAGCGGGTGCTGCCGCGGGTCTGGATGATTGTGGAGGAGATGAACCGCCGGCTGCTGGAATATCTGAACTGTGTCTACCCCAATGATCCCGCGAAGCATAAATATATGGCGATTGTGTCGGACAATCAGGTGTGTATGGCCAATATCTGCCTGTACACCTGCTTTGCCATAAACGGCGTTTCAAAGCTGCACACCCATATTCTCACATCGGATATTTTTGCGGATTATTACCGTCTGAACCCCGGCCGGTTCCATGCGATTACCAACGGCATCACCTTCCGCAGGTGGATTATGGACTGCAACCCGGAGCTGACGGAGCTGATCACCAGCAAAATTGGGCCGGGATGGCTGAAAGACTATAGCCTGCTGGCGGATTTGAAACCCTATGCGGCGGACGCGGAGTTCCAGAAGAAGTTTGACGCCATCAAGAAGAAGAACAAAGTCCACCTGGCGGAATATATCAAGGAGCACAACGGCATCGATGTGGACCCGGAATCCATTTTCGACGTGCAAAGCAAGCGGCTGCACGAATATAAGCGGCAGCTATTGAATATCCTGCACATCCTGGCGGAATATAACCGGCTTTTGGAGGACCCAAAATACGACTATGTGCCAAAAACCTATATTTTCGCCGCCAAAGCCGCGCCGGGCTACGCGCGGGCAAAGCTGATTATCAAGCTGATCAACACCGTGGCGGATAAAATCAACAATGACAGCCGGATCGGCGGGAAAATCAAGGTGGTCTTTATTGAGAACTACGGCGTGTCCATTGCGGAAAAGCTGGTGGTGGCAGCGGATATTTCCGAGCAGATTTCCACCGCCGGCAAGGAGGCGTCAGGAACGGGCAACATGAAATTCATGCTCAACGGCGCGCTGACCATCGGCACGCTGGACGGCGCCAACGTGGAGATGCTGGAGCAGGTGGGCGAAGAGAACATCTTCATCTTCGGCCTGAAGGCGGAAGAAGTGGAAACGCGCATGCGCTACCACAACCAGGACGAGGTGAAGAAAATCTATACCACCAACCATACCCTGCGCAAGGTGCTGGACCAACTGATCGACGGGTCGCTGTGCCCGGAAAACACGCAGATATTCCGGGATTTGTACCAAACGCTGTTGTTTGGGGATTATGGGTACCCGGACGTCTATATGGTGCTGCGCGACTTTGAAGCCTACTGTGCGACGCAGGAGGAATTGTCGCGGTTGTATCTGGACCGGAAAAAGTGGCTTGAAAAAGCGATTATGAACACGGCCTGCGCGGGCTTCTTCTCCAGCGACAGGACGATTATGGAATACAACGACCAAATCTGGCATTTGACGCCGATTGAATAAAAATTACGACAGGGATGGCGGGGTTCCGCCATCCCTGTGCATTGGAGACGTGCATATGGACATTGAGCATGATTCCCGTCTGGAACTGTACCGCGCCCCGTTTGGGGCGGTGCCCGCCGGGACGGTGGTGCGCCTGCGGCTGGGGCTGCGGGATGCGGGCCTCCCCAGGGCGCTGAAGCTGAAATACAGCGTTGGGGAAACGCTTTTGGAAAAAACATTATATTATGTGTTTGAAGCGGGCGGCTGCTGCTTTTATGAGACAGAGGTGGCCATGCCGCTCTCACCGGGGCTGGTCTGGTATTATTTTGAAGCGGACATGGAAGACGGCGCCGCCTTTTACGGGAACAATGCGGAGGATTCCGGCGGCAAAGGGGCGGTCTATGAAACAGCGCCGGAGCACCGCTATCAAATCACGGTCTATGACCCTGCTTACCAGACGCCGGAGTGGTTCCGCAAGGCGGTGGTCTATCAGATCTTCCCCGACCGGTTTTATAACGGGGCGGAGGGGTTTTTGGGAAACCGCACGGACATTGTCAAACGCGGCTGGGATGAGACGCCCTATTATAAGGCGGAGCAATTCGGCGGCACGTATCTTGCCAACGATTTCTTCGGCGGTAATTTAAGGGGGATTATGAAAAAGCTTCCTTATTTAAAGGAGCTGGGCATCAGCGCCATTTATTTAAACCCCATTTTCAAAGCCTATTCCAACCATAAATACGACACGGGCGATTACAAAGAGATCGACCCCATGTTTGGGACGGAGGAGGAGTTCCGGGCGCTTTGTGAAAAGGCCGGGGCGCTGGGCATCCGGATCATTCTGGACGGCGTGTTCAACCATACGGGCAGCAACAGCCGGTATTTTAATAAGGACGGCGCCTACGACAGCGTCGGCGCATACCAGTCTCAGGATTCGCCCTATTATGAATGGTACAAATTTGAGCAATGGCCGGATCAATACGAGGCCTGGTGGGGCATGCCGACCCTGCCGCACATAGAGGAGGAAGCCCCGTCGTTTCAGGAGTACATCCTCACGGGGGCGGACGCGGTTATCAAGCGCTGGCTGAAGCTGGGCGCGTCCGGCTGGCGGCTGGACGTGGTGGATGAGCTTCCGGATTCCTTTGTGAAAACGCTGCGGCGGGAGGTGAAACGGCAAGATCCGGACGCGGTGATCATCGGGGAGGTCTGGGAGGACGCTTCCAATAAAATCAGTTATGGGGTGCGGCGCGAATATTTTTTGGGGCAGGAGTTGGATTCAGTGATGAATTACCCCCTGCGGGACGCCATCGTGCGGTTCGCCCGGGGGGAGATCGATGCCCGCGGGTTCGATCACCGCATCATGCGCCTGAAGGAGAATTACCCCGCCCTGGCATTCTACGCGTTGCTGAACCTGCTGTCCAGCCATGATGTGGAACGGATTTTGACGGCGGTGTCAAATGCGCCGGACAAACACAGCATCACCAAGGATGCACAGGCGGCGTACCGCATTCCGGAGGAGGAATATCCCGCAGCGCTCGACCGGGTGAAGGCGGCGGTGGTGCTGCAAATGCTGCTGCCGGGCGTGCCCTGTGTGTATTATGGCGACGAAGCGGGCATGCAAGGGTATGCCGACCCGTTCTGCCGCGGCACGTTCCCGTGGGACAATATCAACCGGGAGCTGCTGGAATGGCATAAAACGGCAATTGCCCTGCGCAACGGCGCGGCAGTCTTTACGGACGGCGCGTTTGAGACGGTTTATAAAATTGGCGGCGGGTATGCGTTTATCCGTTATGACGCCGCGGAACGGTACCTTGTGATGGTGAATTTTTCGCAGGAGCCGCAGTGGATGCGCATAGACGCGGCCCGCTTCGGCGTTACCGCCATTGAAAATTGTCTGTGCGCGGAGGAATATGCTTCTGAGGATGGCATTTTTTATGTGGAAGTCCCGCAGAATTGGGTAAAGGTCTTTAAGGCGGTTTGAAACGGAGGCATGCCTCCGTTTTTTTTGGTTTTATTTTGGAAAGTTCAAAATTTTTAATTGTGGCAATCACTGAAAATAACCGTTTATGACACCTACATGTTGTACTTTTGTAAAAATGGGACGGGATACCAAAAAATTTTATATTCACATGTTTTAAACTCCATGCATAGTTATAGAGTTAAATTTTAGCCGATAAAGTGAATACAAAGATAAATCCAACGAG
>DVND01000197.1 GCA_018714645.1 Candidatus Avimonoglobus intestinipullorum | reverse complement strand
TAAAACTTCCCGGTTTGTGCCGTAGAAAATATCGTCTTTTCCGCTGATGCGTCTGCAAAATTCCTCCATACGGCCCCAGGTGTCGGCAATGTCAAATTCATAGCTATGGCCCCAAATATAAAATAATTGTGGCCGATCCGGTTTTAAGGCCAAAAATTCATCCAGCAAAGCAAACATTTTGTCCCATTTCTCATGGTGGTAAACCGTGGGCTTGAATTGATAGAGGTTTTCCTGCAAATCAAAGCTGTGGGAGGATGTGATTGTCCGCGCGTATTGGATGCGCGTATGGTTTTTGATGATGGAGGCGACGCGCGCATCGTTATTGACGCCGCCGCAGGGGTACGCCATTCCGATTACGGGATATCCGACCAGCGCTTCTAAGTTTTTGCGGTCCTCCTCCACCTGCCGTATAATCTCTTTTTCTTCCAATTGGGTGAGATTCGGATGTGTCAGCGTATGTACTGCAACTTCATGCCCGCGGTAAATATCGGCCACTTCGGATGCGGGGTTCTTTGTGTGATTGACCTTTTTCCCCTCCCGAACCAGTTCATTTTTCTGCCCCAGGCATTCAGAATTCAGGTTAAACGTGGCCTTCAAATGAAAACGGTTAAAAAGCTCTATCAGGCGTTTATCCTGTGTAACGCCGTCGTCATAGCTAAAAGTTACCGCTTTTTTCTTCCCTTGAAACATCTATTTATGCCCTCCTTTTTATTATTCATTTCTACGGAAACCGGTTGGCGAAACCCCCATTTCCTTTTTGAAAACATTGGTGAAATAGTTTGCGTCGTTATATCCCGTCATATGGGCAATTTCTCCCACCGGCAATGTGGTCTGCTTCAACAGGCGCCGCGCCTCGTGCATCCGCAGCCCTTTTAAATACTGTAAGATCGTTGTTCCGGTTTTGCATTTGAATACGCGGCAGGCGTAGGAAACGCTGCAATGGCAATTTGCCGCCACAGTTTCCAGATGAAAATCCCTGTCAAAATGCGCATGGATATAAGAAAGCAGATGCCCGTATAAGTAATCGTCGCCAACGGGTGCGGCCGGTTTTGGAGAAGTTTCATACAGCAGGGCCAGCATCGCCGCCAGCGGCGTGACGACTGTTTTTATAAATGCCGCATCCGGAGGCGTATCCATTAAATAAGTATCAAACTGCTCCTCCATGGTTTTCCGGTCCAGCATATACGTCTTTGCCATGGACCGGATGCGGTTCCGGTCGCCCTTATATCCGCTGATGCTCAAAAAGCCCAGCAATTCTTCTTTATAGTAAACCGGTACGACGTATTCCCCGACGCCGGCGTAGCAAACGCCGTAAAAAAGCCCATTCTTGCACCGTTCCACCACTTTATACTGCCGGGCGATGCAGGTTTCCCATACCTCCCTGCAGGATTTTACATAGAGGCAGTATGGGTTTGCATGGATATTATAAGGGGCCAGCTGTCCCATAAACCCGCTGAAATGCCCATCCCAATCATGGACAGTGACATGCAGCCCGTGTTCTTTTTTTAAAAACTCAATATAATCGATTATTGCATGGATCATATTTTCACCGTTCAAGATCTTACAGATTTTAAAGCAATTCTTTAAGGATTTTTCTTTTATTATACTTTATAATAAAAGAAAAGTAAATAGGAAAAGAGGCAATATCATGCAATATTACGTTGAACCGGAAAGACAAATTCCCATCCGCAAAACCACAGAGGTGCTGATCGTCGGCTCCGGGCCGTCCGGGATCGGCGCGGCTCTTGCCGCGGCGCGCGGCGGCGCGCGGACAATGCTGATCGAGCAGGGCGGGACGGTCGGCGGGATTTCCACCGCCGGCCTGATGAGCCACTGGACGGGGACTGCCGACAGCCGCCTGTACAGGGAAATTTTAATGCGGAGCGCCGCCCTGAATGAAGGGGCCATCCACAACAAACCGGTCATTCAAATCGATCCGGAAAAGCTTAAAATGCTGTATCTCGAAATGCTGTTAGAAGCGGGCGTTGAAGTACAGCTGTACACCTTTGCATGCAGCGCTGTAATGGAGCAAAACAGGATTTGCGGGGTGATCACAGAGAGCAAATCCGGCCGGGAGATGATTGGGGCGGATATCGTCATTGACGCCAGCGGCGACGGGGACATCGCCGCGAAAGCAGGCGTCCCGTATACGCTGGGCCGCGCATCAGACGGCGGGATGCAGCCCGCGACCATCATGTTTAAGGTCGCGGGCGTGGATGAAACCCGCGCCGTATTTTTGGGGTCCTTTGAAAGTACATACCAGACCGGACGGGGGGAATTACAGGCGCTGGCAAAACAGCACCTCCCCCACCCTGCCGGCCATGTGCTGCTTTATAAATCTACGCTGCCGGGTGTGGTGACCTGCAACATGACCAACTGCACAGATATCGACGGCACAAAAACAGAGGATTTGACACGGGCAGAGGTGACCTGCCGCCGGCAGATTGACGCAATCATCCGCTTTTTGCGCGAATTCGTGCCCGGGTATGAAAACTGTTTCCTCATCAGTTCCGCTTCCCTGATGGGGATTCGGGAAACGCGCCATTTCCACGGCAGGTATACGCTGACAGAACAGGATATATTGGAGGCGCGCGTATTCCCGGATTGGGTCGTAAAGGGCGCGCATTTTAACTTTGACGTCCATAATATCGCGGGGGCGGGATTGGATGAAACCGGCGTGCAGGAACGCTTCCCGCAAGACAAGGGGTATACGATCCCCTACCGCTGTTTTTTGCCTGAACAGATAGACGGGCTGCTGTTCACCGGCAGGACGATGTCTGGAACACACATGGCCCATTCCAATTTCCGCGCCATGCCGATATGCCTCGCCATGGGCGAGGGGTGCGGGACAGCCGCCGCAATCAGCATCCAAAGCCGCTGCGCCTTATGCGATGTACCGGTTGAAGAAGTTCAAAAACGGTTATAAATACCTTTACTTTCGCTGAAAGGCATGGTATAATCATGTAAAATGGAACCGGAGGGAAACCAATGCATTGTAAAGTTGGAATTATCTGTGCATCTGATGAAGAGCTTGCGCCGTTTATACCCATGCTGGAGCCATATACGGTTTTTGAAAAAGCCATGCTGAACTTTTACAACGGGACAATCGAATGTGTTCCGGTTACGGCGCTTTTTTCCGGCGTGTGCAAAACAAATGCGGCTATTGCCGCCCAACTCTTAATTGACAGCGCCGGATGCAACGTCCTTATCAATTCCGGGGCTGCCGGCGGTATGGATGCTGCAATAAAGCTGTTTGATACGGTTATCTCCACGGAAGCTGCGTATTGGGATGTGGCGGAGGATGTGTTGACAGAATTCCACCCATGGATGGAAAGCGTTTATTTTAAAGCGGATGACCAATTGATTGCATTGGCAAAAAGGGCGGTTTCCGATGCTCCAAACGTCCATTTCGGCAGAATGATCACCGGAGAAGCTTTTATAGATGAACAATTCCGCGATAGCATCAATGAACGGTATTCCCCGCTGTGTGTGGACATGGAAACCGCTGCAATCGCCCACGTCTGCCATGTGAACCGGATTCCCTATATAGCGGTGCGCACAGTTACAGATACTGCCAAACACAGTGGTGTTGACGTTTTTGATGAAAACTGCGGGAAGGCCTCTGCAATATCGGCAGACATTGTCAGAATGCTATTGAAAGAGATAAAAAACACCGTCTGGAAATAAAATCCAGACGGTGTTTTCTTATGCCTTTATCATAACACTATATTTATTTAGGAGCGCATCCAATTGCCCCGCCGGCAAAGCTGTAATTGGTACAGGTTCTTGCGGGACGCCCGCTTTATC
>DVND01000196.1 GCA_018714645.1 Candidatus Avimonoglobus intestinipullorum | reverse complement strand
TAAGGGCGGACTGGGCATCCTGTTCTTTTTTTGCCAATTCCAAATATGCGCGGGCATTCAACGCCGCCCGCTCGTCCTCCAGTTCCGTCCCAAACTGCTGTGTAAGCTCCAGCACCCGGATGAAATTGCCTGCAGCAAGGGCTTGCTTGGCCGAAACAAGCTGCTCCATGGCATTTTCATGTTCCCCGGGCATAAAATAGGAAAGAGGCAATTCCAGCATATTCGCCAGATATTCCAGCGTTTTGACAGACGGTACGGCGGTGCCGCTTTCAATCTGGCTGAGCATGTTGCGGGTAATAAAGTTGCCGACCAATTCACTTTGCGTCATTTTTTTCGCCAGACGCGCTTCCTTGATTTTCCGCCCCAGTTCAGACGTATCCATGGAACCCCTCCTTATAGTAAATAAAATTTACATATAGTTTAACAGATTTTTAACATAATTGCAAGCCTTAAAAATAAATTTTTTAATTAGATATTGACAACAGCGGAATTTCTATATATAATGATGGTAAATGATATTTACATAAGGGAGGTGTATTTTATGAATGCATGGTGGAACGGATTGGATATGCTGATGAAAGTGTTATACTGTATTGCAGTTCCGGCGACGCTGGTGCTGCTGATTCAAACAGTGTTATCCGTTGTAGGGTTCGGACAAGGCGGCGCCGGGGTGGATATTAGCGATACCTCCGGTCTGGATATGGACTTTGACCCTGCGCCGGATGTGTTGGATTTCCCCGACAGCACCGACCTGCGCGATTATACCATTGACGGCGGCAACCCTTCCGATTTTTCGGCGCTGCAGCTGTTTACCTTACAGGGGATTATTGCATTTTTAACAGTATTCAGCTGGACGTCGATTATTTCAATCAATTCCGGAACACCGGAATTACTGGGGTTGTTCATCGGCCTGGTATTGGGGTTAGCGGTAATGGTTGGCGTGGCCAAGCTCATCCAGCTTTCCCAGCGGCTCACAGAAAACGGGACGATCAATTTAAAAAATGCGCTGGGTGGTGTTGGCACCGTTTACATTACAATCCCCCCGCAGGGTGGGGGACAGGGGAAAATTATGATAAACATCCAGGGCAGTTATACGGAATGCAGCGCGATTACGATGTCCAATACATCGCTGCCATCCAATACGCCGGTTCGTGTCACAGACGTCCGGGGAGATGTCCTGGTAGTGGAAAAAGATACAGAATAAATCAAGGAGGGGTATACTATGGAACTGATTATTGCTTTATGTGTGATTGTTGTTGTCTTGTTTGCGGTGGCCGCAGGATTGCTGTCGCGGTATCGGAAATGTCCTTCGGACAAGGTGCTTGTAATCTATGGTAAGGTCGGTACGGACCGTGACGGGCAAGCCCGCAGTGCAAAATGTATTCATGGCGGCGCGGCATTTATCGTACCTGTGATCCAATCCTATCAATATTTGGATTTGACGCCGATTTCTATCAATGTGGATTTGAAAAACGCGCTGTCCAAGCAAAATATCCGCGTGGATGTGCCGTCGCGGTTCACTGTTGGGATTTCCACAGAACCCGGAATTATGCAGAACGCCGCAGAACGGCTGTTGGGCTTAAAGCTCGCTGAAATTCAGGAATTGGCAAAAGATATCATCTTCGGGCAGCTCCGTCTGGTAATTGCCACTATGGATATCGAGGAAATCAATACAGACCGGGATAAGTTCCTGGTTGCGGTTTCTAATAATGTGGAAATCGAATTGAAAAAAATCGGGCTGCGCCTGATTAACGTCAATGTTACGGATATCAACGACGAATCCGGATATATCGACGCTCTTGGTAAAGAAGCGGCGGCAAAAGCGATCAACGATGCAAAAAAGAGCGTTGCGGAAAAAGACAGGGACGGTGAGATTGGGCAGGCAAACGCCCGCCGCGACCAGCGTGTCCAGGTTGCAGCGGCAAACGCAAGCGCCATTCAGGGTGAAAACAGCGCGAAAATCGAAATTTCCCAGTCCGAAGCACAACGCCGTGAAAAAGAAGCGGAGGCGCTGCGTGTTGCAACAGCAGCAGAAGCGGTGCAGGCTGCAAAGGCGAAGCAGGAAGCATATGTAGCGCAGCAGCAAGCGGAGCAAACCCGTGCGGAACTGGAAAAAGCGACGCAGCAAGCGGATATCATCGTCAAGGCCGAAATTCAAAAAGAACAGGCTGAAATTGACGCAGAGGCGGAAGCCGAGGTAATCCGACGCAAAGCCCGTGGCGAGGCCGATGCGATTTTTGCAAAAATGGAAGCGGAAGCAAAAGGCGCCCAGGAAATCCTGATGAAGCAGGCGGAAGGTATCCGCAAAATTGTTGAAGCTGCCGGCGGCAATTCTGACGCTGCCATCAAGCTGATTGTTGCAAATAAATTGGAGGAATTGATGGCAATCCAAGTAGAGGCAATCAAGAATATTAAGATTGACAAGGTGACTGTCTGGGACAGCGGCACAGGCGACGGAAAAACATCCACCGCAAATTTCCTTTCGGGGATGATGAAAGCAATCCCACCGATGGC
>DVND01000195.1 GCA_018714645.1 Candidatus Avimonoglobus intestinipullorum | reverse complement strand
ATAGGTTTTATCCATCAACAGTTCGATAAATTCTTCAAATTGCTGTTCCATGTGAAAACTCCTTTCAGTTTTTTTCGCAAAACCGCTTGAAAAGGATCGGCACACAGTGTATAATATTTATGTGCTTCTGCCTTTTGGCAGCAGTGCGTCGTGGAAACAATGTTTGCTTTGCAATTGTGGGCATTGTTTCCTTTTTATTTAGGCAAATCCTCATACATCTTTTTGACACCACGCCTAACAACTTCTGCTCTTGAAATTTCCAGTTTTTCACTGCATTCCTCCAATTTCCCAGCAGTTTCTTTATCAAAACGAATCTTCATTGTGATGTCTTTTGGACTATCGGTAGGACGGCCTAATTTCTTTGCGCCCAAATTTTCACCTCCTTTTTGCAGGTCGCTAAATACATTATAAATTATAGACCTGCAAAAGTCAATACTTTTTTCAAAATTAATTGGCGGGCCAGTTCCGGCCCCGCCCATTTTTATTAAAACACATGGAACAGCATCGTCACCGCTTCCGCGCGGGTGACCTTATTATTCGGACGGATGGTCCCGTCTTCATACCCGTTCACCAAGCCTGCGTCTGCCAAAATCTGCACAGACGCCATCGCCCATTGCGGAATGCTGTTCTTGTCAGCATACCCCAGCGCCGCATGCCGCATTCCCTCCGGCAAAATCCGCGCAATAATTGCCATCATCTCCACTCTGGAAATCGGATTGTTGGGATTGAAATACAACTGCCCGCCGTCTTCGGAACCGTTGATAATTTCCAGCGCATACATCGCCTTCACAGAATCCTGCGCCCATTGCGGTATGGATGCGCTGTCCGCAAAAACGCCCAAATCCACATCGGCATAGTCCGCCGCGTCGGTTTTCAGATAGTTCCCCATCATCACCGCAAATTCAGCACGCGTCATGTTATCATCCGGCTTAAAATAGACGCGGCCGCCTTCGATAATCCCATTCACAACGCCCATTTCACTCATATAGGAAATGGTATCCCGTGCCCAATGCTCCGCCGTATCGCCGTATGGGTTCACCAGGCTGCCGCTGTTGTCGCTGCTCCAGACGTCGAATGAACTATTTCCGTTTGTCAGCGCCGCTGCGGCGGTTACCTTGTGATACCCATCCATAAAGCCTTCTGCAAGCGGATACTTTACCACATAATGCCGCTCATCCACCTGTTCTGCCACTGTTTGAGGATCCCCTGTAATCACCGTCCCATCCACCGTCACGGCGCAATATGCCGTATCGAGCGGTTCGTTGTGGCTGTACATATCCACCGTCAGTATATTGTCTGAAACGGAAATCTCGCTGTAGGGGTAATCCTCAACAGGCTCTTCCGGCACTTCTTCCGGAATCACCTGTGGCGGAGGGGTTTCAGCCGGCTGCTGCGGCGCTCCTTCTGTGGCTTCCACGGAAATCCATTTTGCCATGCCGCCGGCCGAAACAGCCAACACGCCGCTGCCGCCGTACTCCGACAGCGTCAGCACGCCATTGTCCACCGTCCCGAAATCACCTTCCGCCACCTCCCAAATGAACCCGGAGGGGGACGACGCAAGCTTCCCCACGCCTGCATACGCTTCCGCCGTCAGCTCTATCACCGATCCCGCAGGCGCGGAAATCTGTTCCACCACGCTTCCTGTGGCTTTATCCAACACATTCATGGATGTGATGCGGTCATAGCAAATATAGGTGGCGCTGCCCGTCACGTCCCCGCTTTGGACGCGCACCGTGACTTCCCCCTCGCTGGTCGGCTTCAAAACGCCCGTCGGGGAGATTGTCCCTTTTCCATCGTCAACAGAATACTCTACCGCCGGCACCTCCATCGGATAGAAGCCCGTGTCTACCGCTTTTACCCCGAGCTGTACTTCGCTCCCTATCAGAATATTCTGGGTATACGGCTCCAACTGCAGCGCGCCCAATTGCCCCGACTGCTCCGTGAGCCCCTGCAGGAAAATAAAATTGCTCACCCGCCGCAGCGTCCCCTCTGATGGGGAATTGATAACCGATGCGGCGTCGCTGCCGGGATAGACGCCCGCGATGGTTGTGGAACCGCCGCCATCCAAATTCAGCGCATCCACACAACCCAGCTCCAGCATCCGCTTTGCAATGGTCTCCTGCTTGGCGCCGTAGCTATACCCATTCTGCCGGCCGTCCAACACATAGAAAATAACCGAACCGCTCCCGGTAATGCCCACGGCCGTCCGCGGTGCGGCCCCGGCCTCAAAGCCCGATTGGATCTGCCCGTCCTTCAGGAGCCGTTTGCCCTCGCTGGCAAGCCCGTTATAAGCCGTGTTCCACAGTTCCGCGTCCTGAGTGGCCTCATTTTTAATCGTCACCGTCTGGCCGATTTCCAGCGTTTGCAGCAGCGTCAGTATCCACTGGTTCCCCGCCATATTCAAAGACAGCACCATCTTCCCGGGCGGGATGTCCGCGCCCCCGGGCAGATAGAGGATATCCTCCACCACCGCCGTAGTCGTTCCGCCCAGCGTCAGCATGCTGTCCGGGTCTTTCAGGATGATATTGATGGTATCCGTCTGCGCCTTTGTATTGGAACCAAATGCATCGGTATACAGATTCAGCACCTGCGTACTGCTTTGCAGGTATTTATTGATATGGGGGATCTCCACGATATATTCCCCAAAGGTTGCTGTGGAATAAATGCCCAAATCACCCATAAATGCGGTGCCGTCCTCCCGGAAGCCAACGCCCGCCAAGGTTGTACCGTCCTTCGAGGTGATTTCCCCATTCGTAATTACATGCCCCATGGGAATACCCGTCTGAAAAGAGAAAAAAGACGCGTTGATC
>DVND01000194.1 GCA_018714645.1 Candidatus Avimonoglobus intestinipullorum | reverse complement strand
TATATGTTTGCTTCGTTTAAATCAGATATTGCCTGCCGCGGCACGCATATATTAAAAGCTGACGCGCCTGACGGGGACTTTGCCCCCATATCAGATACCCCCATCACTCCCAGGGAGTGGGAGGCATTGGACGGGACGCTGTATATTGACAACAATGGGGAACCGCATCTTGTATTTTGCCATGAATGGGGGCAGATCGGGGATGGGACAGTCTGCGAGATGAAACTATCCGAGGATCTGACAAGGGCGGTCACAGCGCCGCGGGTGCTGTGGTCGGCTTCGGATTATTCGGGAAGCGTCAACGCCGCCGAAGACAACCGGCTGTCCCTGGTCACAGATGGGCCATGCTTATTTAAATCGAAAAATGGAGGGCTATGCTGCACATGGTCGACTATGGGGGAAAGCGGGTATTTAGTATGTCTTTCCAAAAGTGACAACGGGGACATCGACGGCACATGGCACGTGCAGCAAGAGCCGTTATTCAGTGGGAACGGCGGGCATGGCATGGTGTTCAGGAACCCTTCGGGCGAGCGGTGCTTTGTGATGCACAAGCCGAATATACACCCGCTGGAACGGGCAAGTATTTATATTTTAAAAGAGCGGGAAGATGGGTTTGTATTAGAAGGAGGCGAATAAACCGTGAGATTAAAAAAGTTAGCGGCCCTATTATTATGTGTGCCTTTTATCTGTTCAACAATTGGTGCCGACGCGATGGAAATTGCCGCCTGGATTTATAGATATGGCAGCTATATGGATATTGTGGCGGATGGGCAGGACGGCTTGTGGATCCGCGATATCATGGAATGGGCCGATTTTGAAAAAGACGAAAAGGGGATCGTCATCCCGGAATCGTTCCGGAACAGGTATAAGCAGCTGAAGGCGGACGGCAAACAGATCATTATGGTGCTGGGGTATGGGAATGCCCTTTACAGCGGGGCGTCCAATGTGACCATACCGACTGTGGACAACAAAGCGTATTTTGACGCATGGTTACATTATGTGCGGACGATGGTCACGGCGTTCCAGGACGAGGTCAGCCATTTTGAGATATGGAACGAGCCGAACCTGGCATACGCCAATCCAAACGCCACTGCCGCGCAATATGCGCAGCTGTGTATAGAAACCAAGAAGGCCATCGAACAGACGCACCGGCTGGGCGAGGACGCGGTTGTAATAGGCGGCGCATTTGCCTATGCCCGGGGGCACAGCAATTTTGTGCGGGATTTCTGCAACAGCGGCGGCAGCGAAATGGACGGCCTGAGCTTCCATATTTACGACTATACATACACGCCCGAAGGCAAGTGGGCGCCGGTCCTGCTGGAAGCATTCGGGAACCTGATGGACGAATTGAATTATAATAAGCCGCTCTGGTTTACGGAAACGGGATATTTTACCGGGACAGGCGCAGACGCTGTCAGCGAAAAAACGCAGGCTTCATACATGATCCGTATGCAGGTTTTATGGGACCAATTCTTGAAAACACGCAACAGGGAAGGGAAAATATTCTGGTTTTTTACAAATGACTGGGGGGATGACCGCTCAGGGATATCTGCGAATCACGGGCTTTTGAACGTAAACGGCACGGCGAAAGAGTCCTTTTACACGTTTAAGGCGCTGAATGCGCTGATTGACGGGAAAGAGTTCGTAGAACTTGCCAACAGCGGCGGCACGTATAAGGCGCTGTATAAAAACCCAAATTCAAACGACGAGCTGTATATCCTTTGGAACAGTAATGATGTTGAAAGCGCACAAACAGTGGCGTTTGCGTGCGATGAAGTGAACGTATACGATTATAAAGGCGAACTGTTGCAGACGGTTTCCGGCGGGAGCGGAAGCGTGGAGATCCGTGCGGACGGCGCGCCGAAATTTGTGGAGTGCCTGCATCACGGGACAATGGTTGAAAAGCTTGATTATATGCCGTCAAAAAAAGTTTTAAAGGTTTCCGGGATATGTAACTTTACAGATTCTGTTGAAATTGAAATCGTAAAGGACGGCATAACCCTTGATAAAGCCACGGCAGCTGTTACGGATGGGCGGTTTGAAAAAGAACTGTACACAAACGCATACGGCACATGCAATGTATATGCCGGACGCAGTGCGGGCGATGCATCCTATTACGGCAGCGCCGCGTTTGATTTTGGACAAGGTAGCGATAATCTCACAATCGAAAATGTCACATTGGCCATAAACGATGGGAATGTCAGCATAAGCGGGACTGTGAATGGTGCAGACGATGGCGAATGCATATCAATTATGGTTTTGCCAGAAGGGGTAAATACAGGTTCTGTTACGGCATATAACCTTGCATATATCGGCGAGACAGCGGTCTTGGAATCAACGTTCCAGCACAGCTTCAAGATGCCTGAGAAATCAGAGGGGGACTATAAAATCTATTTGGGGGGTCCGAGCATAGCCAATGTGTTCAGCGATGAATTGCAGCATGGCGCCAATGATCAGCTTATAGGCGTGTGCGAAATTTCTGCTTCCAAACAGGACGCGGTCATTGTGTGCGCCGGCTTGAACAATACAAGCCCCGCAGAGCAGATCGCCAACATTATAATCGCCCAGTATACGGCAAGCGGCAGGCTTAAGGACGTTAAGATTGAGACGGTCCAGGTAGAGGCGGGCTCAGTCCTGGCAAAACCCTATTACGCGGAGGCCCCGATAGACAAAGACGCATCCATTGTGAAAGCGTTCATATTGGACGGCACGAACAATATACGCCCGCTGGCGCCCGCGGTATACGCAGAATAATTCAGAATGGAGGCGGTTTCGTTGTTAAGGGAAAAATATATTTCGGTTTTACTGTCACTCACATGCTTGTTTGGAAATGCAGGGTTTGCGCAAGAAGTACAGACAAACACAGGCAGCATTTCTGCCATCTATGCCTGGGACGGGACAACGGCGAACCAGAACATATCTGTTGGTTATATTGAAGGTTCCAGGCTGGAGGTTGAAAGGGAAAAGACAAAGCTTGTGCAGCTTCGAAGCGGAGGGGCGACTTATGTGGGTCTAAACCTTGCGGATACCGCCTTTCCAAATAACGGCGAGCCAAAGAGTGTGGCAATAACCGTCAGATATTATGACGAATTCGCGGGGGCCTATTTTACGATCGACCACACGTCATCACAAGGGGCGCGCACGCCGGCCGAGAAAATTGAAATGGCTGGCGACGCCACATTTAAAGAACATACATTCCATATTGACGAGTGTTATTTTCAAAATGACAATGCAGGATTTGATTTATTGCTTGCCACATGGACATCCGCCTATGGCGGTTCAACCGGGCCTGTGTATATCCAATGGATCAAAATTGAAGAATCTTTCCCGCAAAAACCTGTAAGGGCGGAGTTTTCAACAGGCACGTTGGGAAATATTTTTGATGATGAGGACGAAAAGCTTTTAACGGCGGAGATTAAAAACCTCACCCCCGAAACGCCCCTCACGGTAAGCGGAAGCTATGAGATCCTGTCTTATGACAAAAAACTGCTCGAAAGCGGCGTCATTGAAGAACGGGAAATAGAGGCGAAGGGGAGCGCAGCGCAGGTGCTGCGGCTTAGCGTCTCTGAGTGCGGCAAATATTATGTACGCACAAGCTTAACGTATCAGGGCGATTATAACGGCGAAATTTTAGAAGGCGAAATAACGGGGGATGATATTCATTTTTCGATCGTCAATAAACGGGAGCCGGATGAAAAGCCAAACCCGATGATGCGTACCCAGATACAATTCCAATTCAATGACCGCGAGAAGGATATGGCCGGATTGTACCAAATGGCGGCGGATATTGGGATGAGCGGTATCAGGGAGTATGCCATGTGGAACAGGAATTCCGCCAATGCCCCGTATAATCCATATGTCTTTGCGCCGGCATTTGCACGTACAGATGAATTGGGGATGACTGGGAACATGGCTGTTGCGATGGGACATCCCCAATATGGCGGCGAAACATACGTCCCGACGGAGCAGGAAGCGGTCGAGGCGTTGTGCGATTATGCGGAATGGTTTGTGACGGAATACGGCGATCAATTTGAATATTATGAAATATGGAACGAGCCCAATGTCTATGGCGGGTTTAATATCAATTATGCCACGCCGCAGCAGTATACAGCGCTTGTAAAGGCGGTATATACAAGAATTAAATCCGTAAACCCTGCCATCAAATTGGTGGCAATGTCAACAGCCACTGTTGACGACAACTTTTTGGATTCGTGCATTGAAGCCGGAATACTTGATTATTGCGACGCTATTTCATGCCATCCGTATGATTGGGACACGAACGCGGACGAAACGGGGAAGGACAGGATCAGGAACGACGTATACCGCGAAAGGGCGGCGCATGTCCGGAAAAAGCTGGACGATGCAGGCTATCCTGACATAGAAATCAGCTGGACTGAAATGGGGGTCAGATCGGGCCCTCTCTGGGCCAGCGAAATTGCGCAGGCGGCATACCTGACGCAGTTGATGGCAATTATGCAGGGGGAGGCGGTTGCGGACAATATCTACCAGTTTAATTTTGTAAACCCGGGCCTGGATGACGATTTAAGGACAGGCGAGTCGCATTGGGGCTTACTGTATGACAATAAAGAGCAAACAGGGCCGTATGCTGCGAAATTGTCCTACATTGCGATGGCGGGCTACAATAAATTCCTTGCCGACGCCAAACCCGCCGGGAATATCATAAAGGATGGAACAAGCATTTACCGATTCGAACGCAATTCCGACAATAAGGACGTCATCGTCCTTTGGAGCGACAATTCCTATGACAATATTGGGCTGAATCTGGGAACCTCTGAAATCGAAGTTTATGATATGTACAGCAACAAGCAGGGGACGCTAAAGTCAAGCGGCGGGACCTATTCCTTCACGACGACCTTTGAACCCATGTATCTCGTTGGGGATTTTCAATCCTTTGAAGAATGCGAACCTGCCATATCGGTCGGCAACGCACGCGCCTTTGCCGCGCCGAGCGACCAGACCGCATTCACAATTGAGGACCGGTTTGGAAGGAGCTTAAGAATCGAAGCGGAGGCGAGAGATGCCATAGAAATCATAAAAAATGACGGCATGGTAAATGGAAACGCGGATATAAGCGTTAAAACCGGTGACGATATTGCGCCGGAAAACACGCTGAAAATCAAACTGTATGACGGTGATGATCTGGTGTTTTCAACGCGGGTGCATGTGATTGCAACCGAGCCCATGAAGCTTGAAGGGGCTGTTGAAAAGGTGAACAGCGTTTCAGCAAGAGCCGTCGCAAACATATCCATCACAAATATGGCGGCGCAAAATGTATTCTCAGGCACGGTTACGGCTGATTTTACGGATTACGGCGGGAAAATCGAGGAGAGAAGGTTTGAAAACGTATTGCCGAAGGAAACGGTGACGGTCCAATTGAACGTCCCGGAAAGCCTGGTGCAGCGCACTCTCAATTTTGACGCGGATGTTTCATTGGATTACGGATACAGCACGTCTGTGCGGGTGCAGCTCACACAGCTGAATGCTGATTATGCCGAAGAAAAACCGCCGATAAACGGGATCTTGGAGTATTCGGACTGGTCGGGCGGGGATTTTTTCGCGGCGGACAGAGAAATTGATGTGCGGTATATTGACGATTGGGGCGGGAAAAATGACTGTTCGGTCATTGGTAAGCTCAAATGGGATGAAAAGAACCTCTATTTACTTGCAGTTGTCACAGATGATGTGTTTTTCCAGGAAAAAAGCGGGAGTGAGATGTGGAACGGCGACGGGTTACAGTTTGCCGTCTCAACCGACGAGGACCGCCGGCTGGCCTCGGGAGGGAGCTTTACAGAGTTTGGGCTCTCGAAAACCCCGGAAGGGGTTCAGCTATTCCGATATGAATCGTTGTCAGCCGTTGACAAAGCCATGAACATCGATTCCGCAACAGCGCTTGAAAAGAATGTCCTGGTGGAAAACTGTGAATGCAGCGTTGAAGAGCAAGATGGGAACTATATTTACCGGGCGCGGGTGCCCTGGTCGGAGATCCTCCCGGGCGTGGAGTCCATACAGGACAGGAAGCTCGGGTTTTCGATCCTTGTAAATGACAACGACGGATCGGGCAGGGGGTGGCTGGAATTCAGCAGCGGAATAGGGTCGACAAAGTCAGCCGCGTTATACAGTATGCTCACACTGTCGGGCGGACAGTGAACCATAAAAACAAAGAAGAGAGGGAAAGAACATGAAAGCAAAAAAACTGATTTCTGTACTTTGTGCAGCTGCAATCAGTGCTTCGGCTGTTTGCGGATTGCAGGTTTATGCGGAAGAGCGCTATGAGACGATTTTAGCGGAGGATTTTGCGGACGGGATTTCGTCCGTGGTGGATGAAGGAGCCGTCGCCGGGAACCAGGCTTCTTCCGTGGACGGGACGCTGCAGATCGACAGCGGGTTTGAAACCTTCCACTTGAGATTTGACGGTAACGCGTCTTATGCCGTAACAGACCCGAACAAGTTTAAAATCACCTTTGACGTCAAGGCGCTTGCGCTGCCAAGTAATTTTGGGATGGGGATCGGCTTGGGTGACACCGTCAGGAATAACGGCGCATATTGGAATTTTTCCATAGCGGGCGGCGGACTGGCGATGGGTTCGGCATGGACGGACAGCGGGAAGCTGTATACGCTGGCGGACACAACCGGGGCGGAAAAAACGGCTGCGGCGGAGACGTGGTACAGCGTAGAAGCATATTTTGAGACGCCGTCAAAAATCATGACGACCCGGGCGTGGGAAAAGGACAATCCGGACACCGTGTATACAAGGACGGTTGCCGCGCCAAGCTATGGGAGCTTCAATGTGGGCGGTTCAAGGGGCACGGATATAAACGCCGTCAGGATCTTCTTAAACGGGCAGGCGGCCATCGATAATATAAAGGTGGAGCGGATGCCGGTGGAGGCCGGCAGCAGTACGCTTTATCGGGCCGACTTTGACACGGCCGGCACAACGCCGCAGGTTCAAGTGTCTGACAACAACCCAGCAGCGTCGATCCAAGTAGAAGATGGGAACAAATACCTGGGTTTTGGCAGTTCATGGTCGAGATATTTCCAATCATTCGATGGGGCGCAGAAGGTGGACGCTACGGCGGCGTGCAATATTGAAGCGAGTTTTGACATCAAATTTACAGACGCGAACAGGAACGGCGTCGGCCTGGGGGACGGGAATGAGAACAATGGCACATACTGGATCATTGCGTACAGCGGAAAAGGGGCCAGCAATGGCCGCGACGAGGCGCTGGTCATTGGTTCTGTTGAAAATACGGAAAATGGAAAAATTAAAAGATTGACAGATATAGACGGGAACAAGCCGGAAATCGACCCGGCGAAGTGGTACCATGTGGACAGCAAGGTCGAATTCCCATCCAGAGTGATAACGACGTCCGTCTATGAGCGGGATGCGGCGGAACCGGTGGTTTATACGGCTTCTATGGAGGCCCCCGAGTATGGGAATTATATCGTTGGAGGAATGGTAGCCGCGGCAAACACCGTTTCAGGGATCCGCTATTTCTCCGTCGGCGGCATGAGCGTGGACAATATACAGGTTGAATACAGCGCGGCGCCGTTTGCTGCGGAGACGGTGGAATTTAATGGGACAGGCGTCGACGTCAGATTCAACTACCCCATTTCAGACGGCTCTGCAATCATGTTCAATGGGCAGGCGACGGCGGGAACGCTGTCTGTTGACGGGAAAACGTACACGTTCCCCGTATCCGGTTTGGAAACAGGCACGTACACAGTGACAATCCCAAAAGGGCTGGCGGCAGAAAACGGGCAGACGACTGTGGAGGAGGCCGTGTTCCCGGTGGAGATCCGGGATGCGCTGACATTTGCGTACCACCCGTTTAATAGCGGGACGGATAACGGGAACAATCTTTCATTAACAGGTATTGGATCCGGCTGGGCATCCATCAAACAGGATGCAGACGGGAATTATTATATGAACGCGACCAAGGGTACGGCCGCCGCCAGCGGGGATCCGGGCGACTGGAGATATTGGTCTTACTTTTTCCCGCAGGCGGAGCAAAGCAGCATAGAAGCGTATTTGAAAGAGGAAGCGCCGCACAAGATGATTCAAATCGAATTTGACATAAGGAGTTGCGCGATCCCCACAAATACAGAACGGATTTATTTTTCAGCGGCGCACCAGCATCAAAATGGCCTTCAAATCATGGGCTTGGACGCAAACAGCGTCAATATGGGAGAACCGGAAGCGCCCAGGGCGTTTCAGGGTATCCGGAATTTGGAGGTCGGGAAATGGTACCGCTATACCTATATCCTGGACGTCAGCAACCGGAGGGCGAAAGCGGCGCTCAGCGACGGGACGGATACATATGAAAAGGATTGGGTCGATGTTGCAGGCAGCGGGCAGGGATATTGGCAGGAAAATACACGGACGCCTTTTTCAACGCTGGCGTTCCAGCTCCCCGGCGGGGACATTGACCTGGATAATATCATCATAAAGAGATATTATGAAGCGCCGGTCATAAACGCGGACAGCATCGTGCTTATGAGCGATGATGAAATCCAGGCGGATTGGGGCCAGGTTTCCACATCGACAAATGAAATCATCATTGACTTTGGTACGACGATGGACGAAGCTACCGTGAACGGCGACACCGTTTATATAACTAAAAAAGGTGACGCACAGAAGGTGGACGCTACAGGTGCTTTTGCCGACGGGAACTATGTGCTCGCATTAAATGAAACGCTTGTACAAGACACAGAATATGCCCTTTGCATCACAACGGGCGTGCAGAACGCCGCAGGGGAAACCTTTGGGACAGAGGATTATATTGCGGCGTTTACGACGGCAGCCGGCGAATTAAAAGCGGAATTGGGCGGTGTTTACGACGCCGAGGGGGCCGCGGTGGAAACGTTTGACGCTTTCAAAGCGCTTGGCGGACAGAAGGTCCGCATCCATGTAAGCTATACCAATACGACCCAGGAGGCGGGCGAATACAATATCATTGTCGCACACTTTAACGGCGAAGCGCTTGCCGGTGCGGAAATAATCCATGTCAGCAAGGATGCAAGCGTAACGGCGGCGGAGGAAGACATTGAATACACCGTCCCGTCCGATATGGGCGGCATTACAGGCACATCCATATTCCTGTGGGACAATATGACCGATATGAAGCCTTTGTCAAATCCAATCAGATATGAATGAAAAGGCCAATATACGGGAACGGTTTATGCCGTTCCCGTATATTAGCACGCTGTTTGACGTGTAAGCAAGGAGGAAATTATATATGAAAATCAGCTTCAGGGCCTTTGCCGGCACGATATTGTTATCGCTTGCGGCGGCGGTACCGGCGTTTGCATCACCGACAGTGGGCATTGATAAAAACTATTCCACCGGGGAAATCCGTATCCATGTAAGCGAAGAGGAAAGCGGGAGATATACCATTTTACTCTTAAAGGATGCGATCAAACCCGAAGAGATTTTTGATAAAATCCCCCAGGAGGAT
>DVND01000193.1 GCA_018714645.1 Candidatus Avimonoglobus intestinipullorum | reverse complement strand
ATTCTGCCACGAAGAAGAAGCGGAAAAAAAGTTCGACAAATTGAACGATGACCTCTGTGAAAATGCGACGCTGGCGAATCAATTCGCGAATATCCTCATGCCAATTATGTCGAATCTGGGGAATTTACAGTATGTCATGATTGCGCTTGTAGGCGGCCTTTTGGCCGTCAACGGCATTGGCGGGCTGACGTTGGGCGCCATTGCGGCGTTTCTGCAGCTCAACAAGAGCTTTACGATGCCCATCAGCCAGATTTCCCAGCAGCTGAACATGGTCGTTATGGCATTGGCAGGTGCGGAACGTATTTTTGAACTGATGGATGAGGAAGTGGAGCAGGATGAAGGCTATGTGACGCTTGTCAACGTGACCGACCAGAATGGGCAGTTGACGGAAACGCCGAAACGGACAGGGATTTGGGCCTGGAGGCATCCGCATGAGGATGGAACGGTGACATATACGCGGCTAAAGGGCAATGTGACCTTCGACGATGTGGATTTCGGCTACAATGAAGAGAAGATCGTATTGCATAATATCAGCCTGTATGCGGAACCGGGGCAGAAAATTGCTTTTGTGGGCGCGACGGGCGCCGGAAAAACGACGATTACGAACCTGATCAACCGTTTTTACGATATTGCAGATGGGAAAATACGCTATGATGAAATCAATATCAACAAAATTAGGAAAAGCGATCTGCGCCGGTCCTTAGGGATCGTGCTTCAGGATACAACCCTGTTTACGGGAACGGTGAAGGAGAATATCCGTTACGGGAAACTGGACGCGACGGACGAGGAGGTTTATGCGGCGGCGAAGCTCGCCAATGCGGATGGGTTTATTAAACGCCTGCCGGACGGGTATGACACCATGCTGTCCGGAGACGGCTCCGGCCTGTCCCAGGGGCAGCGGCAGCTGCTGTCCATTGCCCGCGCTGCGGTGGCGGACCCGCCGGTCATGATTCTGGATGAAGCAACCTCCAGCATTGATACGCGGACGGAGGCGATTGTCCAGAAGGGCATGGACGCGCTGATGAAAGGGCGCACGGTGTTTGTCATTGCCCACCGGCTCTCCACGGTGCAGAATGCGGATGTGATCATGGTGCTGGAACAGGGACGGATTATTGAACGGGGCACCCATGATCAACTCATCGCACAAAAGGGGAAATATTATCAATTGTATACCGGTGCGTTTGAACTGGAATAAAAAAAGGCGGATTCCCGCCTTTTTTATTTTGACTTTCGGATAGCATTATGTTATAATTGCCAATATTACATAAAAGGGGAAGGATAGAATGATAAACACGGGTAAATACATCGGTGATAAGCAGTTTTATAAAATGGTGCTGGCAGTCGCCGTGCCGATTATGCTGCAAAATGGTATTACAAATTTTGTGAGCCTTTTAGACAATATTATGGTGGGGCAGATTGGGACGGAACAGATGTCCGGCGTGGCAATTGTAAACCAGCTCCTGTTTGTCTATAATATGTGCCTGTTCGGCGCAACGGCGGGGGCTGGTATTTTTGGCGCGCAGTTCTATGGCGGCGGGAACTATAAAGGCATGCGGGATACGTTTCGGTTTAAATTAATTGTATGCGGTATTTTAAGCGTCCTGGGGCTGTTGATTTTTTACTTTTTCGGGCCGTCCCTGATAACGCTGTACCTCCATGAGGGAAGTGCCGCCGGAAGCATTGCGGATGCGCTGCGGTATGGGGAAGAATATCTATGGATTATGATGATCGGGCTTGTCCCATTTGCGGTTGTACAATGCTATTCCAGTACGCTCCGGGAACAAGGCGAAACTGTGATGCCCATGCTGGCCGGGTTGGTGGCGGTAGGCGTGAACATGTGCTTAAACAGTGTTTTGATATTTGGGCTTTTGGGCGCGCCGCGGCTGGGGGTACAAGGCGCCGCAATTGCCACGGTGATTGCACGGTTTACGGAATGCGGCATTATCATCTGGTGGACACACCGGCATAAGGAGCGGAATCAGTTTATTGCAGGCGCATACCGGTCGCTGAAAATCCCCGCAGGGCTGGCAAAACAAATTTTTATCAAAGGCATGCCGCTGCTGGTGAACGAAGCCCTTTGGGCGGGCGGGACGGCGATGCTGACACAATGCTATTCAGTCCGCGGCTTGGCGGTTGTTGCGGGATTTAATATTTCCAATACGATTGTAAACGTGTTTAACGTCGTATTTATCGCATTGGGGAGCTCTATTTCCATTATTATCGGGCAGTTGCTTGGCGCGGGGAAGATGAAGGAAGCGCGGGAGACAGACACAAAGATGATTTTCTTTTCCGTTGCCAGCTGTCTGTTGATCGGTGCGGCATTGATCGGGCTGGCCCCGCTGTTTCCGAAAATCTACAATACGACAGAGGAAGTGCGCGGGCTGGCAACCAGCTTTATTATTGTTGCGGCATGCTATATGCCGTTGAATGCATTTATCAACGCCGCGTATTTTACACTTCGTTCCGGCGGGAAGTCCATTGTGACGTTTCTGTTTGACAGCGTCTATCTGTGGGCGGTCAATATCCCGCTGGCGTTTTGCCTGAGCCGGTTTACGGGAATCCATATCGCGGCAGTTTACCTGATTTGCCAGTTTATTGACATTATTAAGTGTACAATTGGCTTCATCCTGGTAAAGAAAGGCGTTTGGCTGAACAATATCGTCTCGGAAAAAGAAATTGGATTT
>DVND01000192.1 GCA_018714645.1 Candidatus Avimonoglobus intestinipullorum | reverse complement strand
ATGGTGCTGATGCCCACAAATACCGCAATAAACGCCGCACATATAAGCACAAACGACACATACCCGGTTTCCGGCAGCTGCTGGGGTGCATTGGAATTCATGCCGTAAGCCATCAGCGCATAGGGCCAGATATGCCCCAAATCCTTCGCAAGAAACACCAGCCCCGACAGGCCTCCCGCAAAAGCAATCCCCACCGGAAGGGCAAAGCTTTTTATAAACAGCGATATCATCATCTGGACAGACGCCATCACCACCCCGCCCAGTGTTCCAAACAAGCACCAGATAAGCAATTCCCGCACCGGCGGCGCTGCCGTCATACCCACAATTTTCCCTGACAGGACAAACAGCACGCCAATCCATGCTTCGCTTAACAGGATCATCACAGAAACGGTTATCAGCTTTGCGATGAAAATCAGGCTGCGGGACGCCGGCATGGTCAATACCTTATTCCAATTATGATGATTTTGCTCCTGCCGCATGATATAGGCGCAGTATACGCCAATCATAATTGGAAGGAAAAAATAGCAGGTAAACAGCGTATGCTGCGTCCAAAGGCTGTACCATTCGCTCTGCAGCAGCCCGAGATTATTCAGATAATTCATCGTTCCCAGCACTGCCGGGATGACCGGCATCAGCAAAAATGCGATCCAAACCGGAGAACGCTTGAGTTTCATGTGTTCTGCCCTGATTAACTTCAATAACATTTCTCATACCTCCTTTTCACAAAACAGCTTTCTGCCAATGAGGTAAAATACGATCATTGATGCAGTCAATATACCGAAGAACAGCCAATCAATATCCATCAGCGCAAAATATGCGTTGGCATATCTGGTTTCCTTGGTCCAGCCGAACATGCCGACGAACTGCAAGGTGCCGTAATACCCCCAGGGCAGGCAGCGGCGCAGTATGGGAACCTGCGGCAAAAACAAGGAAAACAACCCGGCAAAGGTCCCGATAATCCCCGCAAAAAAGGCGACCGCCTGATTTTTGAAAAGCATTGACAGGGTATGCTGAATAATATAGATTACAACTGTGGGCACGATGGTAAACAGCAGGAACAGCAAATACAACCTCCACGGTACCTCCCCGCCAAAGCCCATGTATTTCCCATACAGGATCAATGCAACCCAGTTTATGCATATGGACAGCAGCACAATGCCCGCCCCGTAAAGCAGCTTTGCGTCGTACAGCTTTCCCTTCTTTTCAATGGCGCAAAGCTGTTTTAAAGCCGCGCCTTTATGCTCCACATCCGCAAGCCTTGAAGCGATGACAATGGATAACAGCGGAAAAAAAATCGCATTTAAAAGCGGCATCTGGTATAAAAAATCCATCCAGCCGTTTTCCAGCATAAACGCGCCGCTGTCGCCGCTGTAATCCCCATAGGTGCCCACAAGCAGCCCCATCGCCGTAATTGCCAGAGCGGTCAGAACGATATAGCGCCGCCGCGTTTTTAAATACTCACATTTTAACAGCTTGATCACAGGCTCACGTCCTTCCCGGTCAGGTCTAAGAAAATCTCCTCCAGCGTCTTGGATTTGTCCATCTCATGGAGCATATTCAAAGGCCCCTGATACTTCATTTTCCCGTTTGCAATAATCCCGATATCCTCTGCCATCTGGTCGATTTCCGAGAGCAGGTGGCTGGAAACGATCACCGTCATGCCATATTGCCCCGGCAGGGACCGGATCAGCTCGCGCATTTCCTGAATGCCTGCCGGGTCGAGGCCGTTGGTCGGCTCATCTAAAATCAGGAGCTTCGGGAACGCCAGCAAAGCCGACGCCAGTCCCAGCCTTTGCTTCATCCCCAGCGAATAGGCGGAGGTCTTTTTGTTTTGCTGCCTGTCAAGGCGCACAATTTTCAAAACCTCGTCTATATTGCTCCGGGGGAGGTCTAAAATGGTCTGATAAATCCGCAGGTTTTCTTTTGCAGTCAGGTGCCCGTAATAAGAGGGGGACTCAATCAGCGAACCGATATTGCGCAGGATTTCAATCTTATTTTTCGAGGTCATGCGTTTTCCAAAAATATCAATTTCACCTCTGGTTGGGTGTACAAGCCCCAAAAGCATTTTCAGCGTTGTGGATTTACCGGCCCCGTTCGGCCCCAAAAAGCCATAGATCCGCCCCTCCTGCACACGCATATTCAGGCTGTTGACACACACATCACCATGATACGCCTTGGTAAGCAATTGTGTTTTGACAAGCTCTTTCATCATCATCCATCCTTTCGATTGGTATACCTGTATCATAACAGCCCATCCTGTATTCAACCTGTCCTGAACCTTAATTAAACCTTAAATTTGACTGCGTTATTTGAAAAAAGGGCGTTTCGTGCTATAATAACAAGGGTGATAAAAGATGCAGGAATTATTGAACAAAAAAATATTGATCGTGGACGATGAGGCGGCGCTTCTGAAAATGATTGAAGACGTCTTATTTTCCGAGGGCTTTTACAGCCTTTACACAGCGCAGGACTGCAAAAAGGCGCTGGAAATTGTCCAATCCCAGCCGATCGCGCTGTTTTTACTGGATATAAACCTGCCGGACGGCAATGGCTTCATGCTGTACCGGGAGCTGCGGCATTATTCGCAAGCCCCTGTCATGTTCCTGACCGCCAGGGGCGAAGCGGACGATAGAATCCGCGGGCTGGATCTGGGCGCTGATGATTACATCGTAAAGCCCTTCCTCCCCAGGGAACTGGTTTTGCGCATCAAAGCGCTGCTGCGCCGCACCTACGGGACAGAGGCAAAAGAAACCGGGTTTTCCATCGGGACGCGAAAAATTGATTTTGAAAAAGCAGCCGTCATTACACCGGAAAAGGAAACGCCTTTGACGGCAAAAGAACTTATTTTGATAAAAAAACTATGGGAAAACAGAAACAGGATCGTCACCAATGACGCATTGTGCATGGCGGCATGGGGCGAGGATTATTACGGGCATGAAAATAACCTGATGGTGCACATCCGGCACCTGCGCCAGAAACTGGAAGCAAATCCGTCCAAGCCGCAGTATCTCATTACGGTGAAAGGGCTCGGTT
>DVND01000191.1 GCA_018714645.1 Candidatus Avimonoglobus intestinipullorum | reverse complement strand
TTAGTAATGCGGTCGCCAAACCTTTTACTATTATACCACTGGAGGTTTTATTTACATATACTAAAGTTTTTATCTTCCCCCAGTAGAACTGGGGGTTTATTCCCACGCCTAAAGGCACCAAATAAAGCGGGTAAGAAACAAAATATGCTTCTTACCCGCTTTTTATAAATCTCAATCTGTGGAAAGCTCACTTTAAACAAAGCAGCTGTTTTTTTCGCACCAAATAATAGCCCAGGCCGGCTGCATCCGCCAAAAACCAGCCGATCGGTACCGACCACCAGATTCCGGCAACGCCGAAAGCCGGTACGGCGGACAATATATAAGCCAGCGCCACCCGGGTCCCGAGCGAAATGACGGTCAGCGCCACAGACATCCCCGGCTTCCCCACTGCACGGTACAACCCGTACAGCAGGAACAGGCAGCCGATCCCACAATAAAATGCACCCTCAACGCGCAAATAACGGACCCCTTCCGAAATGATTGCGGATTCACCAGCATCTACAAACAACAGCATCAGGGGACGGGCAAAGACCCATACTGCTGCGGATATCACGATGCAAAAAAGCAGTACCGTCCGTACCGCCGCCTTTAACCCGGCCCGGATACGGCCTTCTTTTTGAGCACCGTAATTCTGGGCGATAAACGTGGAAAATGCATTACCAAAATCCTGCACGGGCATATAGGCAAAGGCGTCAATTTTCACGGCCGCCGCAAACGCCGCCATCACCGCCGGCCCAAAGCTGTTAACCAACCCCTGTACAATCAAAATCCCCAAATTCATCACCGATTGCTGCACGCAGGTCAGGATGGAAAAACCGGCAATTTCCCGGATACACCCCCAGCGGATCCGCCAATGCGCCCGGTTGACCCGCAGCCGGGGGCACCGTACCCAGGTATAAATGGCGATTCCAATTCCGGCAATATACTGGGAAATCACCGTCGCTTCCGCAGCGCCGGCAACACCGCGCACCAAACCAAGCACAAACCACAAATCCAGGATTATGTTCAATCCCGCGGAAACGGCCAAAAAAACCAATGGCGTTACTGAATTGCCAACCGCCCGGAGAAGCGACGCAAAATAATTATATAGAAACGTGGCAATAATCCCACAGAAAATGACCGCGAGATAATCCCGCATCATCCCCCATAGCGCTTCCGGCACTCGAAGAAACGGCCTGATCCCATCCATGCATACAAAAGCCAGAACATTCAGCAATAGGGTCAATCCTGCAATGAACACAAAAGATGCGCATATTCCTTCCTTCAAGCCTTTTTCGTCCCGCTGCCCAAACCGGATGGAAAATACCGCCCCGCTCCCCATGCAAAGCCCCAGCAGGATTGAGGTCAAAAACGTCATCAGCGTAAATGCCGACCCTACGGCGGCCAGGGCGTCCGGGCCAAGGAACTGCCCTACAATCAACGTATCTGCAACATTGTAACATTGCTGCAGCAGGTTCCCTAAAATCATCGGCACGGCAAAGCGCAGCATGGAACGCACAACCGGACCTTGCGTCAATTCTCCATTCATTTTTACACACTTTCTAATCGAAATTTAAAACTTTCATTTTGTAATTATTTTAACAAGCAGATTGCAAAAAGTCAATCCACTAATTGCTTTTTGTGTATAATTCTTTTATAATATAATTAAAACCTGTAAAAGAGGGGAGAATAGAACCATGTTTCTTGAAGGATTGGATGAACTGGACCAAAAAAT
Source organism: Candidatus Avimonoglobus intestinipullorum (assembly GCA_018714645.1). Taxonomy (GTDB): domain Bacteria; phylum Bacillota; class Clostridia; order UBA1381; family UBA1381; genus Avimonoglobus; species Avimonoglobus intestinipullorum. The sequence continues at coordinate 18,088 of DVND01000191.1, read as the reverse complement.
TATCCAGTTATTGATTAAAAACGCCCGTATGTCCTATTCTGATATCGGGCAGCAAACCGGGATTTCCCGCGTGGCCGTTAAAGCGCGGGTTCAATCCCTGGAGCGGCGCGGCATTATTGAAGAATATACAACCATTATCAACCCACAAAAAATCAGCGGCGCAATTTCTTGCTATTTTGAAATAGAAACACTGCCGGATACATTGTCAAACGTGGTGGAGCTTCTCAATCAAAATGACATCATCACGCAGATTTACAGGGTTACCGGCAGGAATAAGCTCCATGTCCATGCCGTAGCGGCTTCCAATGAAGAAATGGAACGCTTGCTCAGGGAAGTTATTGATCCGTTGCCGGGTGTAATCAGCTGCAGTTGTAATATGATTTTATCGCGAGTTAAGGATATCAAAGGCTTACGCCTGTAGCCACCCACCATTTGCGGCATACAATAAAAACCCATCCGGAGAGAGCCGGATGGGTTTTTTCCAATATAGTTTGTAATCCTCAAATGATACCGTTCATCGACAGGATCAGCAGGACACAGGTGACCACAATCAAACCCGCCAGCAGGAGCAGCCCCGTATGCCTGCTCTTTTGCCCCTGTTCCACCGCGGCAACCTGCCCGCTTTTCCGCAGCGCTGTAATGACGGGCTTATACAGCAAAAACGTAATGGCCGCATTCAACCCGCCCTTGATCAGGTTAAACGGGAGAAACGCCGGAAGCAGCAATTCCACGACCGCCTCCCGCGGATAGCCCATGTACAGCGGCGTAATCAGATAATTCCACAACAGCATGACGGCAACCATCGTCACGCAGCCGGCAACCAGGCCGGTCAGCGCGCCGGGCAGCGTATGCTTTTTCTTGTAAATCGCAGCCGCAGTGCAAGCGAAGGAAGTCGTGGATACAATATTCATAATGCAGCCTATGATCCCCGTATCGCTGACCGTCACCATCTCGATGGCCGCCACCACCACCGAGACAATACAAGAGGTCATCGGGCCCCAGATCAATCCGCCTAAAGTAACGATAACGTCCGACGGGTCATACTTCAAAAATAGCACGACCGGTATCCGCCCAACAGCCATAACCACATAGGTAATGGCGCAGAGCACGGCAATTGTTGTGATTTTTTTGGTTTTACTGTTCATGGTGTTCCCCTCCGTTATTTAAAAAATAAACACCTGAAAAACATGTCTTTCAGGTGTTCCATAACAATTAGACAAAAACAGCCAAACCGTAAAAATCTAACCGTATCTTCTTTCATCCAGACTATACTGTTGGTTTTGGAATTGCACCAAATCATGCGTTTCACGCGCGCGGACTTTACCGCCAATCGGGAATTGCACCCTGCCCCGAAGACACTCCTATTCAGTTGTTTATAAACATTATACGCCTCACAGATGCGGTTTGCAATAGCCTGCGGCTTATAAAATTATATTTTCATTAGAACTGCACAAAATTCCAAAACGCGGCGACCGCGCCGTCATACAAAATAATGCCGCACGCAAAAACAAACGCACCAGCCCTTCCGCACGGCTCATTGACGCCGTTCCCATCCGGCAACGCCGTTTTGGACCGCCGTAAACAGGCGCTTTTTCAGCCCCGGATTCAATTTGTGATCCAATTCATAAATCAAGTCCTTCATTTCCTGCCGCTTTGTCACACCATTGGCAGGGCAAGGATTGTGCAGCACCGGCACCCCCAGCCGCCGCACAACGCCCCGGATATCCCGCTCCTGCACATAAATCATCGGGCGGATCTGATAGATGTCCGTCCGATCCAGATAGGTGACAGGCGAAAAGCAATTGATGCGCCCCTCATACAACAGGCTCAGGAAAAACGTCTCCAGCACATCGTCATTGTGATGCCCCAGCGCCACCCGGCGGCAGCCGTTCTCGATAGCGAAGTCATTCAGCGCGCCCCGGCGCATTTTTGCGCACAGGGAACAGGGGTTCTGTTCCTGCCGGTAGTCGAACACCACATCCTTGATATTGGTCTTTTTTACGATGTATTCCACGCCATAGCTTTTGCAGTACGCCGCAATGGCGGAATAATCCGGGTTATACCCCATGTCCAGCGTCAGCCCGACGACTGTGAATTTTTTTGGGTAATACCGGCTGAGGGCCGCCAGCGCGCCCAGCAGCACCAGGCTGTCCTTCCCGCCCGATATGCCCACCGCGACCCGGTCGCCCTCCCTGATCATGTCATAGTCCTCAACCGCCCGGCGCACCAGGCTCGTGATCCGTTTCATTCCTCTTCCACCTGTTGTTTCGCACTGAAAATGTGCCTGTTTTTTATGAGATAGTCCAACCCGGAAATAATTGTAAAGACCGTAGAGATCCAAATCAGCGTGTGCGTCGTCATCTTGGCCGCCACCGGCGGGAAGATGGGCTGCATCAGGATAATCGCCGCAATGATTGCCACCATCTGCGACACTGTCTTAATTTTCCCCAGCATGCTCGCCGCAATCACCTTGCCCTCGGAAACCGCCAGCAGGCGGATGCCGGACACCATGAATTCCCGGAATAAAATAATCATCAGCGCCCACGGCGACATCCTGCCATAGGCCAAAAACACAACAAACGCCGCCGTGGTCAGCATTTTATCCGCCAGCGGATCCATGAATTTCCCAAACGTACTGATTTGGTTATAATGGCGCGCGATATATCCGTCAACGGCGTCACTGACTGCCGCAAGGATGAAGACCACCAGCGCCACATTCCGGCAGGCCACGGAATCCACCAGCAAAAACGCCATGAATACCGGCACCAGGATCATTCTCAAAATCGTGATTTTATTTGCTGTTGTCATAGGCTCACTCCTCAAAGTTGTTCCCCAGTTAAATCATATGCATCCGCGTCCAGAATCCGTACGCGCACGAACGACCCGATTTCCACCTCGTCCCGTGCCGCAAAATACACCGTGGAATCCACGCCGATGCTGTCCCCGCGGCTGCGCCCGAAATAGAGGTAATTTTCCGCGTCATATCCTTCCACCAGCACTTCCAGCTCCGTCCCGATTTTCTCCTGGTTCCGCGCCCGCGAAATTTCCTGCTGCAGGGCCATTAATTGTTCCAGCCGCGCCGCTTTCACGTCCTCGGCAACCTGCCCTTCAAACGCCGCGGCGGGAGTACCCTCCTCCTGGGAGTAGGCAAACGCGCCCAGCCGGTCAAACCGGACGTCTTTTGCAAACTGATACAGCTCTTCAAACTGCTCCTCCGTCTCCCCCGGGAACCCCACGATCAGGGAGGTGCGGATCGTCACATCCGGCATCTTTTCCCGTATCATACGGATTTTTTCTTCAATCTCCGCCCGGTTTGTCCGGCGCGCCATCCGCCGCAGGATGGTATCATTGATATGCTGGATCGGCATATCCACATAATTGCAAATCTGTTCATGCGCCGCCATCACATCTATCAAGCGCTCCGTGACAGCCTCTGTATAATAATAGTGTACACGGATCCAATAAATCCCCTCCACCGTACACAATTCCTCCAGCAATCTGTCCAGCGCATATTCCCCATAGAGGTCGGCGCCGTAGCGCGTGGTATCCTGGGCAATCAAAATCAGCTCTTTTACACCCGCCGCCGCCAGCTCCCGCGCCTCCGCTACAATATCTTCAATTCTCCTGCTGCGGAACCGCCCCCGGATCATGGGGATCGCGCAGTATGTACAACGGTTGTCGCACCCGTCCGCAATTTTCAGGTATGCGGTATAGGCCGGCGTCGTCAGCACGCGGGGAAGCCCCTCTTCCGGCGTACGGTCCATATTCCCGTACAGCAGCGGCCGCGCACCGCCCAGCGCCTGCTCCACCACCTCGGCGATTTTGTCATAGTCGCCCGTGCCGACCACCGCATCCACTTCCGGCAGTTCCTGCAGGATTTCATCGTGATACCGCTCCGCCAGGCAGCCCGCCGCAATTAAAATTTTACAGCGCCCGTCCTTGTACTGCGCCATCTCCAGCAGCGTATCGATGGACTCCTGCTTTGCCGATTCAATGAACCCGCAGGTGTTTACCACAATCACATCCGCTGCTTTCGGATCCGCCACCAGCCGGTGCCCCCGCTCTGCCAGGATGCCCAGCATCGTTTCCGAATCCGTCTGGTTCTTCGCGCAGCCCAGCGAAACCATTCCTATGTTATATCCCATGCTTCCTCCCCTTTGATCTGTTCAATGCACGCTTTGATATCATCATATCCGTAACCCCGGTAGGCGAAATAGCGGATGCATTTTTCAACATTTTTGCGCGCAAAATTGCCCGCCAGCTTTTTCTCCACCAGCGGCAGAAGCGCCTTCGCTTCCTCATCCTCCAGTTCTGCCAATGCCTCCTCTGCCAACTCCGATGCAATCCCGCGGTTTTTCAGCTCCGCGCGGATACGGCGCTTCCCGAATTTTTTCAAGTTCTTTAAATCCGCCGCCGCGCGTTTGGCATACGCCGCATCATCCACCAGCCCGTATTGGCGCAGATACTCCAGCACCGCCTCGATGTGTTCCGCCCGCGCGCCCGCGCGCTTTAGCTTCAGCGCCAGCTCCCGCTCCGAATGGCTCCGGAATTCCAACAGGCGCAGCGCCTTTTCCCGCGTTTCTTCAAAGCTTAGTTCCCGTTGTTCCATGTCCGTCCTCATAACCTGAAATAATCAAACAATTGCCCGAAATCCACGCCGGCAATTTCCTTGTTTTCATAGCGGGCAGACAAATTGTGATACCCCGCCTGAATCTGCTCCGACTGCACCCCGAATTTCAGCGACAAATACGCTTCCAGATAGGCCGACAGATGGTCGCAGCCGCGGATGATCTCCCCGTCCACCGGATTGTACTGCTCCGCGTTATACTGCCGGTTGATATCCTCGGAGGACACCTTTTTGATTTTCCCGTCCACCTGGATCTTGGAGGCGAACTCCTCCTGCATCCAATATTCCAGCTCCGGCTGCCAGCCGGCCGGGATCAGCGGGAACACCACCTTCTGCATCTGGTCGTCCTCAATGTCCTTAATGATGTCATTCAGCCCCTTCACCGACGCCTTCACCGGCGACACAATGTCCCGGGTCAGCACCTCCGGCAGATCGTGAAACAGCGCCGCAAAAAAGTTGTTGATAATCCGCCGGTCGCAGGCTTCCAGTTCCAGCGAACAGAAATAACTCAAAATCGCCACCACCAGCATGTGCCCCATGACGTAGGTCTCCGGCATGCGCACCGCCCGCGACCACCGCTGCTGATACCGCAGCTTCCCGATGAGGGACAGAAAATCCTTCAAATCCGGGTTCGTCACAAAGGCCTTATAGCCCTCGAAGGTATTGCAGTCCGCCAGCCCCCGCGTCACTTCGGATTTCACCTGTTCAATCCCATAGGTCGTGGCATTCAAGGGGTAAATAATTTGAAATTCCCAGTCCGTGGCAAAATAATGGGCCGCCCGCAAAATCTCCCTTTCCTTACGGGCATAGTCCGCATCCTGCAAATACTGTTCCATCTTCTCATAAAAGCCGCCCTTGATGCCTTCGATTTTGCCCTTCAGTTCCTCCAGCACCCACGCGTTGATCTGGGCGCCCTTTTCCTTCATCAATTTATGATAAACCGGCGGCTTGATATCCGTGAGGACGATGCGGTGCAAAAATTCAAAAATACCGCCCTCCAGCAGCTTCAGGGGGTCATAATTCCCCTCCCCCTCGCATTTTGCCAGCACATACGCGTAAAACATCTTATGCGCCTGTTTTTCAAGCTCGGTAAAACCCGTCCAGGGGCGGATGTGGTCATTCCACCGCTGGATGGAGACCGCCTCATAGATGAGCGATATCAACGATTTCCGAATCACGCCAGTCACCCCGCTTTATATGTATTCCCTTATAATTATACCATGGTTCTCAGAAATTACAATCCCTTTTTCAAATGAAAAAAACCGCGCCCGCGCGGTTTCAGTCTTTTTCCAGCAGCTTCAGGTTGCGCAAAAGCGGCTGCTTCCCTCGCCAGGAAAACGCCCGGTCCCCATAGCGGCGCTTAAATTCCCGCTGGGAGATGCCCTCCTCCAGGTACAGTTCCGTAATCAAGTCCGCGCAAAACGCCGGGTTCCCCGTAGGCTGCAATCCCCGGTTGTGGGGGCAGACCTGCTGGCAGATTTCGCACCCCCACGCGCAGCCGCTATCCCGGATCAATTGCTCTTCCTCCGCCGTCAAAGCGCCCTTGCGCTGCGTGATATCCGACAGACAGCGGCTGCGCGCAAAGCCGGCTCCGCCGAGCACATGGCCGGGGCACGCCCGGATGCATGCCCCGCAGCCATCGCAGGTGCGCTCCATGGGCTTGTCCGGCTTCAGCAGGCAATCCGTGACGATATGGGCGATAAATGTGTATGTGCCAAATTGGGGATGGATCAAAAAATGGTTTTTCCCAAAAAACCCCAGCCCGGCCCGGTACGCCAGCCATCGGTCGCACAAATCCCCGGTGTCGCAAAAGGCTTTCGCCTGATAGCCTTTGCTTTTGAGCAATTCCTCCAACACCCGGCAGCCTTCCAGCATTACCCGATGGTAATCCCTGCCGAAAGCGTAGGAGGCAATATTCCCCGTAAGGCCGGTATAGTAGGACGTCAGCAGCACAATGATGGATTGCGCCTCCGGCAGGATCAGAAACGGGTTGACGCGCCGTTCCACGTCCCGCTCCCCCGCCTGCATCAAAACAACGCGGAGATGCTCGTCGATCTCCGCGTTTGTAAAGCCGATGGCAGAAAAGCCCAGCTCCCGCGCAAGCCGGGTCAGCGCGGCTTTCATAGATGGTTTTCCACCATGTCGCAAAAGTCGTCCTTCGGCCGCGCGCCGACGGATTTCTCCACGACCTTGCCGTCCTTGAACAGCAAAATGGTGGGGATGGAAACCACCGCATATTCGGAAGCCAGCGCGGCCTGCTCGTCCACGTTGACCTTGCCCACCTTGAGCTTGCCCGCGTATTCCTCCGCCAGCTCGTCAATGACCGGCGAGACCATCCTGCACGGCCCGCACCAGCTGGCCCAGAAATCCACCAGCACAGGCTGCTGGGAATTGAGCACCTCTGCTTCAAAATTGTCCTTTGTGAGTACTTGTACCATGATTATTCCTCCTTACTGATAAACCGGCACCGTGGAGTAGATGCGGTTGATACCGCCGTCCGCTTCCGCGGTGGTCGTGTATGCCGTTGATTGGTAAAACGCGCCGTCCCGATAGCGGAACTGCCGGATTTCCGTCCCCGCGCCCGAGAAGATGTACAGCGAAATCACCGGGACTGTTTCGTCGCCTTCGTAAAACTCGCTGACGTCCATGTAAAGCATGCCGTGGGCGTGGTCGTCATAGAGCACGTAATTGCCCCCTTCCGTCCGCACCACAAGGCCCCATTCCTGGCTGTCGTCAAAGAGCCAGACGCCGTCCTCCTGCTGCGCCGACGTCACCAGGCTTATTATATCCGCATTCCCGTCAGATATTACATCGTATTCCGTTTCGCCCACGACCGTCCAGCCGTCGGCAAAGGGATCCTCCTGCGTCAGCTCGATTTTTTCCTCCTCCCGGGCCGCAGGCGTCGGGCTGGGCGAAGGCGCTGCAGTCTGCGCCGCCGACGGCGATGGAGACGGCGAAGCGGACGGCTGCGCCCCGCCGCCGTCACAGCCGGTAAGCAGCAGCGCCGCTGCCGCCGCAATCAGTATCAGATTTTTTTTCATATGCATATTCCTTTCGTTTGCGGAACTCCGCTCATATGTCAATGTATTTTTGCTCCAGGACGGTACATACCGCCCTGCCGCTTGTCAAATCGACCATTTCTTTCATAAACCGGTCGGTATCCTCGATTTTGCAGCAAACCAGGAACGTCACGTCGTTTCCGTATTCCGTCCCTTCCAAAATATAGCCTTTTACTGCAATGTGGTGTTGTATCCGCCCCACCAAATCATAGTCCGCCTTGACGCAGACGATGTTGCAAAGCGTCCGGGTGACGATTTCCGCCGCCAAAAGCCCCTGCCGTGCAGACGCGCCGTAAGCATGCACCAGCCCGCCGGTACCCAGCAGCGTCCCGCCGAAATACCGCGTCACCACGACGCACACATCCACCAGCCCCTCCTTCCGGATGGTATCCAGTACGGGCATCCCCGCCGTACCGCCCGGTTCGCCGTCGTCAGAGTAGCGGAAGATGTTATTCTCATCGATGATATACGCGTAGACGTGGTGGGTGGCGTCGGGATATTCCGCCTTGACCCCCGCCAGAAATTCCAGCGCCTGCCGCTCGCTCTGTGCGGGCGACACCGCCGCAATAAATTTCGATTTCTTCTCCACCAGTTCTGTTTTCGCCGTGTGGGATACGGTTTTATATTGTACTTTGTTGGATATGTCCCTCACCGCCTATTCTGCAATATAGTCCCGCAGCCGTTCATAAGTGCGGCTGTCTGCTAAAAGCGTCAGCGCCGTGCCCTCCTGGAGATATTCCTCCGCCAGCACTTTCTGCGTCTGATGCAGCTCGCTGACCAGACTGCCCATGCTGTATGGAAGCACCACCCGGATTTCCCGTTTTTTCCCGGGAGCCACGTCCGCAATGGTGCGCACCAATTGCTCTAATCCCTGCTTCTGTTTCGCGGAGATGTACACCGCGCCGTTTTGCGCCTCCGGCAATCCATTCGCCAAATCGCATTTATTATATGCATACACTACGGGTTTCCCCACCGCGCCGATATCCGCCAAAACAGCTTCCACCACGCGGATATGGTTTTCCCGCTCCGGGCTGGACGCGTCGATGACCTCCACCAGCACATCCGCCACCACCGCTTCTTCCAGCGTGGATTTGAACGCCTCCACCAGATGGTGCGGCAGCTTGCGGATAAAGCCGACCGTATCAATCAGCAGTACCTTGCGGTTGTCCTCCAGCTCCAATAGGCGGGATGTGGGGTCAAGAGTGGCAAACAGCTTGTTTTCCGCGAATACGCCCGCATCGGTCAACGCATTCAGCAGGGTCGATTTCCCCGCGTTCGTGTACCCCACCAGGCAGACGGTCACCACCCCGTCCTTTTTCCGCCGGCTGCGCAGCAGGCTGCGGTGTTTTTTCAATTCCTCCAATTCCCGTTCCAGGGCGGAAATCCTGCGGCGGATATGCCGCCGGTCGGTTTCCAACTTGGTTTCCCCCGGCCCGCGGGTACCGATGCCCGCGCCGGTGCGGCTCATGGCGGCACCCAGGCCCCGCAGCCGCGGCAGGCGGTATTGCAGCTGCGCCAATTCCACCTGCAGCTTGCCTTCGCCGCTTTTTGCGCGCATGGCGAAAATATCCAAAATCAGCATGGAACGGTCTAAAACCTTAACCTCCAACAGATCGGCAATATTCCGGATTTGGACGGGGGACAGCTCATCGTCAAAAATCACGCAGTCCACATCCAACTCCTGCACCGCGTTTTTGATCTCCAAAAGCTTGCCCTCGCCCATATACGTGGCGCTTTCCAGATCAGGCTTGTTCTGCACCACCGACGCCACGACTTCGCCGCCCGCCGTCTTTGCCAGCTCCGCCAGCTCCAGCATGGATTCTTCCGTCGTGTCCGCAAGGGCATCCGCCCGGCCGGTGTGCACGCCCGCCAAAAGCACGCGTTCTGTTTGTTTTTCGTTCATTCCATCTCCCCGTTTCCACCGATAGTATACCAGAAAAAGTGGGATTCGTATACCCTTTTGGGATAAAATTCATAAAAAAATTGCAATTTGTTTAAAAATCATCCAATCCCACCTTATTCACACCTATTTCCGAATCAACCCAGATTTCATCTACATCAATAGTACCTTGTTGATAAATTTTTTAAACCGTTCCATAAAAATACCTCTTAAAATTCATTTTGTCAATCCTTGCCCGAGAGTTCCATCGCCCGTATATCTGCAATTTTTATAATTTGCACATCAGGGCCCAACGTGCTTACCAAAATTGATGCGTCCTCAAAAAACTCGTCATACCAGCCGCCTTCAACGGTTGTGCCGTCCGCCAATGTAACAACCACAATGTGCTCATACAGATGCCGGTATTTATTATGAAACGCCTGGCTTATATCAAAGTCCATATCCGAACCTCCATAAACTGAAATTCATCCTTATATATCCGCATGGAAAAATATATTTAACCTTTCCCCCAACGCGGCGGGGGCATCTATATTCACCTCATGCCCCGCATTGGGAATCATCAGGAATTGCGCGTTTTGTATCCGCTCTTTTAATTCCAGGGAAGCCCGTTTGTTTGCAGTGTCCTTTTCGCCGCATAGAACGAGCGTCCGGCAACCAATTTGCTTCAAGCCCTGCCGGAAATCCAAATCCATCATGGATTTGCACAGGCTGATAACCCCCTTCTTATCAAAGCCCATTTTGCCGAAGGCTGAGCGGGGCATCAGACGGAAAAGCATATTCTGGAATTTTAACATATTTTTAGGCATGGAAACCTGCGTGCCGATTAAAACCAGAGCATCCACCTTCCCGCTATGCGCAGCCGCATAGTTCAGAGCGAGAACCCCGCCCAAAGAAAGGCCGCATAAATTTATCGGTTCGTCAAACTGCCCGCAGTATTTTTCCAAAGCCCCATATAGGCTGGCATAGCACGGTTCTGCATGATGAAGCCATTCCGATAAGTCCGGGCACAGAATATCCGATTGATGATGCATCGCTTGCACTGTGTTTTTCCAGCTTGATGGTGTTTGCCCCAATCCATGCAACAGAATATATTTCATAAAGCCGCCCCGCCTTTCTGTTTAAAAGCCATGCCCTTATTATACTACATCGCCGCAAATGATTCCAGCATTTCCGCCGGCTTTCAGGCGCGGCGGCCTGCAAATTTCATAAAAATAAAAAATTTTTTCAATTTGTTCTTGTAAAATCCATTTTTTATGTTATAATAGTTGTGTTATACTACAGATTATGTATAGGAGGATGAAAGGAATATGACCACGCTGTTTACGGTTTTGCACATCGCCGTGTGCATCTTGCTGATTGTGATCGTGCTGCTGCAGGAAGGGAAAGACCCCGGCATGCGCGGGATCTCAGGCACGATGCCGGACTCCGGCGACACCTTTTTCAATAAAAGCTCCGGCCGGACCAAGGCCGCCATGCTTTCAAAAATCACCGTCATGTTCGCGATCCTGTTTTTGATCACGACCATGGTCATGGTGCTCTTGCAGGCGCAGTAAAAACCGGGAACCTTAGACGTTGTTTAAGGTTCTTTTTGCATTTTGGAGGATTTATATGAACTATACATATACATACGAAACCGCCATCGGAACCATCCAGCTGGAGGCCACAGACGCCGCCATTACAAAGCTGCTGTTCGGCACGCAGCCCACAGCGGCAGCCAAAACGGAAACGCCCCTGATCAAAACGGCGCACAGGCAATTGGCCGAATATCTGGCGGGAAGCCGCAGGGTCTTCGACCTGCCGCTTTCGCCCCAGGGGACGCCGTTCCAAAAAACCGTCTGGGCGCAGCTTTTGAAAATCCCCTATGGGGAAACCGCCTCCTATGGCGAAATCGCCCGGATGGCGGGCAATCCAAAAGCTTGCCGGGCCGTGGGGATGGCGAACAACCGCAACCCCATCTCCATCTTCATCCCCTGCCACCGCGTCATCGGCGCGGACGGCAGCCTGACGGGCTACGGCGGCGGCCTGGAAATCAAGCGGTTCCTGCTGGAATTGGAGGGCGCCGCTATAAAATAAGCCCGCAGAGGAACACCGCCGCCGACGCGCCGAGAGCGGTCAGCAACAGGCCCTTATTGAAATACGCCAGTATAACGGCCACAGCCAATCCGGCTGCGGCTGTTTTGATATCACCCGTGGCGTAGAAGATGGCGGGAAAGGTCATCGCCCCCAGCACCGCATAGGGGATATAAAACATAAACGACCTTACCCAGCGGGACGTGATCTGTTTTTGAAATACCGCCAGCGGCAGCATCCGCACCGCATAAGTGACAGCGGCGGTGAGCAGGATCACCTTCATATAGTAACTCATATACCCTCCTTCCGCGGCAGCACCGTGGCCGCCAGGGCGGACGCCGCCACCGCCGCGATGATCACCACCCAGCCGGAGGAAACGGACGACAGCCCGGGGATATAGTAAAACACACAGCTTATCGCCACAGCGGCCAGCAATGTAAACAGCACCGCCCGGTCTTGTTTCGCCGCCGGCACGACAATGGCGATAAACATGGCATACAGGGAAATCCCCAGCGCGTTGGAAACCGCCTCCGGGAGCAGGCCGTTGATGCACGCGCCCAGCACCGTCCCGGCGCTCCAACCGGCGTAAGGCGCCAGGATCAGCCCCAGCATGTACCAGAACCCCACCTTCCCATACCTCGTGGACGCCACTGTGAAAATCTCGTCCGTAACGCCGAACGCAATAATCAGCCGCTGCACCAGCGGCATTTTTTCAATTTTCTGAGACAGCACCAGCGACATCAGCAGATACCGGATATTGATGATCAGCGTCGCCATGCCGATTTCCACCAGGGGCGCGTTTGCCAGCATCAGGTTCAGCGCTGCAAACTGCCCCGCGGAGGTCAAATTCGTCATGGACAGCCCCGCCGCGCTCCACAGCGGCAAACCGCCGCCCACGGCAAGCATCCCAAAGGAAAAGGACACCGCCAAATACCCCAGGCAGATGGGCAGGCCGTCCTTCAACCCATTTTTCAGTTCCATGTATTTCATTTCTTCCACCTTTAAATCCAGTTATTGTACACCGCAACCGTCCCAATCAGGTTAAACGCCACGCCAAACAGGAACAGCGGATAGTTGAGGGACCGGAATTTATCCTCCCGCGGGAGGAGCATCAGCAGCCCGTAGAACAAAAACGGCAGGGCGTCATTGGTATAACGGTTGCCGAAATGCCAGCCGCCCATGGTCTTATGCGCCGTCAGCAGCAGGAAGTGCACGCCGATAAGCACGGGGATCCCCACCGCCAGCGCGAAATTCACTTTCTCCTTTTTGAACATGGACAACGCCACATACAAGATGTAAGACACAAAAATCGGGCTGACAAGCCAGAACGCCATGCCGTTGAATTTCGGCACCATCCATTTTCCACCGGAAATCGGCGGGATTTTAAAGAGGGCCTGCATATTTTCCCGGACATAACTCCAATCGAACTGCCCTTTTTCCGCCTCTAAAAATTCCGGCAGGTAATTGTGCCCGAATTCCAGCACCGACCCAAACCGCATATAATTGAGCCACATATAGCTGGCCGCCAGCGCTGCCGGCGCGACGCACCACGTCCAATGCCCTTTTAAAAATGCAAAAAAATTCGTCCCGCGGCTGTTTTCATACAGCAGGTAGAGGACAACCGGCAGATACAGCGCCTGGAACGGCCGGCACCCCACCGCCGCCGCCCACAGCGCCAGCGCAATCCCGCCGCTGCCGCGCTTGGCATAAAACAGGCACATCATACACAGCGTATAGCTCATGTTCTGGGCGATAAACCACACCCAGCCGTTGACGCTGATGAACAGCAGGTTTGTCCCCACCGTCAAAAACAGCGCCCAGAACACCGCCGGCATGCCCTTGATGTCAAATTCATGGAGCAGCCGCAGCGCATAAACCGCCCCCAGCAGGCTCACCGCCAGCGCGATAAAGTGGTCCGGCGTGTCCGCCCCGCAGAAGATGGCAAACGGCAGCATCACGTAGGACGGGAACGGCGGGAAGCTGACAAAATATTTGCCCCCGTAATACGCGATTTCCAGATGGGAATAATCGCGCCCCAGATCCAGCCGCCCGTTGAGCCACGCCAGCGCCTGCAAGGTGTAGGAATTATAGGGGTTGTCCGTCCAGGGCATCATCCCCGTAAACCCCCAAACCAGAAAATAGATCGGAATAATACATAAAATCAACAGCACCGCATCGCTGCAGCCCTTCGCTTTCGACAGTCCCAACTGCTCTTCCTCCCGTCCTTCATTTGCAGTTATATATTAATATAGCAAAACGCCGTTTGTCAATATAATTTGCGCCGTTTGGAAAATAATTCTTGTGATAAGCCGCACGATGTGGTAAAATACTACATATAAAATAAATTATCGGGAAAAGAGGTCGTGTTATGAAGAATAAGGCGTATCCCTACCACCAGAGAACCTTCCTGAAGGATTTAAAGGAGCTGGTCTCCTATTCCGGCGCAAAATTTGCGGAGGATACCGCGTTCAAATTTGAGCGCGGCGGGATCAAGGTGGAAATCACCTATAAACGGTTCAAGGCCGACGTGGACGCTTTGGGCACTTATTTTTACAGCCTGGGCCTGCGGAATGCGAAAATCGCCCTGGTGGGGGAAAACAGCTACGAATGGGTGCTGACGTACTTTGCCGCCGTCAATGGCTCCAACATCATCGTCCCCATCGACAAGGAGCTGGCGGACGGCGAGATCTGCAACCTCTTAAAAGCCAGCGGCTGCGACATGGCGGTTTACAGCCCCGCAAAGGAGAATGCCATCCGCCTGAGCCGCGAACAGGGGCTGCCAATCAGCCACTATCTCTGCACAGACAATTTGGAGGATGCGATCGGGGCAGGCAGGAAGCTGATCCAAAGCGGCGACGCCGATTTTATGGAACATGTGGTCGACGAAGAACAACCCTGCGCCATCATCTACACCTCCGGCACCACCGGCGCGCCCAAGGGCGTGATGCTGAGCCACAAGAACCTGGCCTCTGACGCATACCACAGCCTGGAGGCCATGACCATCGCCCGGGACACCGTGGCGGTGCTGCCCTTTAACCACACCTTCGGGTTCCTGGCCTGCGTGGTCTGCCAGCTCTGGGTGGGATATTCCATCTTTATCAACAGCAGCCTGAAAACCGTTTTAAAGGATATTCAGACCGCAAAACCGGGGCATATTTCCGTAGTGCCGCTGTTTGTGGAAAATTTCTATAAAAACATCTGGAAGGCGGCGGAGCGCCAGGGTAAGAAAAAGGCGCTGGAACAGCTCATCAAGGTCAGCAACACCATGCGCAAAGCCGGCGTTGACCTGCGCCGGAAGCTGTTCAAATCCGTTTGGGACAATTTGGGCGGCAGGCTGGAGCTAATCATCTCCGGCGGCGCGCCCATCGACCACAAGTATATCAAGGGCTTTGACGACCTGGGGATTACCGTCATCAACGGTTATGGCATCACGGAGTGCTCGCCCATCGTATCCATCAACCGCAACAAGTGGATCAAATACGGCAGCGTCGGGCAGCCGATCCCCACAGTCAGCGTGAAAATCCACGAACCGAATGAAGCCGGCGAGGGGGAAATCCTCGTCAAGGGGGATATCGTCATGCAGGGCTATTACAATGACCCGGAAGCCACAGCCGCCGCCATGACGGACGGCTGGTTCAACACCGGCGACATCGGCACCATTGATGCAGACGGGTTCCTCTACATCACCGGCCGCAAAAAGAACCTCATCATTCTGGAAAACGGGAAAAATGTCTATCCGGAAGAGCTGGAAGCGCTGATCGGGCAAATCGAATACGTCACGGAAGTGCTGGTCTATGAGGACGGCGGGCTGATCACCGCGGAAATCTACACGGAAGAGCAGGAAAACAAGGACGCTGCCAAGGATGCAATTAAAAAGGACGTCCAGAACCTGAACAAGACGCTGGCGCAATATAAGCAAATCCGTAAAATCAAGTTCCGCGCTGTGGAATTTGAAAAGACCACAACCAAAAAAATCAAGCGGTTTTAAAAACATACAGCCTTTGGGCTGTATGTTTTTTTGATTCTTGCCCATAATAAGCAAAAACCTGTAACAGGAGGAATGATATGCAGTTTTTAAATATCTTTTTATCTTCTGTCGGCTCCATCATCGTGCTGTTTTTGCTGACAAAACTCATCGGGAACAAGGAGATGTCCCAACTGAGCATGTTTGACTATGTCAACAGCATCACCATCGGCTCCATAGCGGCGGAAATGGCGACCTCTTTGGAAGGGGATTTTTTCAAGCCCCTGCTGGCCATGGTCATATACGGCGCCGCAGCCCTGCTGATTTCCATTTGTTCCATGAACTCCATCAAATTCCGGCGGCTGGTAGGCGGAAAGGCGCTGGTTTTATTGGAAAACGACAAAATTTATATGGAAAATTTAAAACAGGCGCGCATTGACGTCAACGAATTCCTGACCCAGTGCCGCGTCAACGGCTATTTCGACATCAGCGATATCCAAACCGCCATATGGGAATCCAACGGGAAGCTTTCCATCCTCCCCAAAGCCGTCGCGCGCCCTGTCACGCCCCAGGACGCCAATCTGGAGGTAGCCGAAGAAAAACCGGGCATCTGTGTGATCCTGGACGGGAACATCATGGAACGGAATCTCAGGCACACGGGCAACGACCACGTCTGGTTGGAAAAACAGCTCCGCGCCGGCGGCGTCGGCAATGTCAGGGATGTGTTCCTCGCCACCTGCGGCAAAAATAACGCCCTCAACATCTATTTAAAGCTGCCGGACAAGCCCCAGGGCGATATGTTCCAATGATTACGCTTTCCGCTCCGCCGCGGCCGCCCGCAGCGCCGCAACCGTTTCCAAGGTGTCTGCCAGTTGGGTCAGCGCTGTGGCAAGCACCGCCAATTCCGCCTCCTGCAACTCCTGTGAGATCGCGACGGCAAGCGTGTTGAGCACCGTTGTATACTCCAGCTCCGACATCTTTTACCACCTCATAATAGGATATGTGCTGTCAAGGCTTTTGTGCCATGAGCACTCTAAAACGCAGGCGGCGGTTTGTTTATACAACAAAAAAACAGGAGCGCGCTCCTGTTTTTTTATTGGGACTGCGTCATCCGTTTCCGGATTTCCCGGCTGTTACACTTGATCTGCACATTGGGGCATCCGGCCTCAATCGCCGCCAGCACCTGCACCAGCTCCGCCGGGTCAAAATCTGTCACAGACATGTAATAGCACGCGCCGTCGATGGTCTCTATGTACAGCAAGTCCAGCCGTTTCAACAGCCGCCCGCACCGCGGATTGCACGCCGCCAGCGCCTGCATCTCCCGGCTGAACCGTTCATTCTGCAGATTGCGGGTCAGGAAATTCTTCGTGCCCAGCATCACCTTTGTAATTTTTGAAAAATCCACCTTGTCCACTTTGGTCTTGTCCGGTATGAAATCGCACAGGAAAGCGGGCTTAAACCGGACATTAAACGAAAACACGCCGTTTTTCCAGTTCTGCATCCAGAGCGTGTGCTTGCTGGTTGCCACAAACGTCGGCACCACCGTATTGATTTTGATTACCACAAATGCCAGCCCGATGACGCAGGCCAGCAAATAAATCACGCTGAACAGCGCATTTTTCTGATAAATGTTAATAATCCCCAGCACCAGCCCCGCCAGGGAGATCGTCCCCACGATGCAGATGCCTGCGGTGATTTTTGTCCTGGCGGCTTTGGAAAGCGCCGCCCGCGCCGTATAAGTCATGCTCCCGCCCCCTTTTTATTCATACCGTTATTATATCATGTTCCGGCTGTATTTTCAACATCTATTTTGAGCATAAAAAAACAGGCCTCCGCCCGTTTTTTCACAAATACCGCCGCATCACGTCGATGTTATCCTGCTCCGCCGCCACCAGCCGCCGGGCCAGGTCCAGCGCAAAGCTGCTCACGTCCGGATTGGCGTTCAAATATTTTGTCATTTCAATGACGCCCATGGTACTGCCGTTAATCATGATTTCCGCCATATGGTCCGTGCTCTTATTGACAAGCGTGCTCATCTGCACGCCCGTCCACATCCCCAGCTTGGAAAACACGCCGCTCTCCTCCGGCAGTTCCCGGAACCCCCGCAGCTGCATTGCAGCATCATCCGCAATTTTGCGGTATTCCTCCATTTGCCGCCGCAGGGAGGACGCAAAATCCTCAGAGCTGGTTTTTGGCAGCAGCGTCCCGATGGCGTCCACCGCCGTCCTGGAATTCTGATACACCTCTTTTAACAGGCGCACCGTTTCCGCCTGGTCCATCCATATCCCCTCCGTATTATTTATTTTCACGGTTTTAGTATAAACAGATGGGTTTTTTTTATACGCAGTGCAAAAAATATGGCATAAATACATATTGATTTTAAATCCTTTGTGTAATATAATATAGTTTGTATTTTTATGCAAGAATTGCAGGAGGGGACATACAATGGAAAAACGCGAGATGCTATA
>DVND01000190.1 GCA_018714645.1 Candidatus Avimonoglobus intestinipullorum | reverse complement strand
TCACCTTCTCTTGGGAAACGGATTATGCGGTCGGGCTGCATATTCTCCAGGAAACAGACAGCTTTTTAAAGCTCAAACTCTCCATCAATTTTCATGAAAAATGTGTGCCGGAAACCGTGACGATCAAGTGGCGTATACCGTGCGCCGACATTTTTTCCCAGTGGAACCCTTCCGCATGGTTCGACCATTGCCTGATGCCGGATTGGCTGCCGATCCGCAGCAAATCCCGGTCGGCGGCATGGGCGCCTGTCCAGACCCATCTCAGCCTTTCCGGGCGGAACCGTTCCACGGTCGCCCTGAAAGACGTCCGGACGCCTTTGGAAATATGTTCGGGCGTTTACGAGGAGGACGCGTGTATCCATTTTCGGCTGAATTTGTTTACCCAGCAAATCAGCGCCATTTCCGAATATGAAACAGAATTGATCATTGATACCCGCGATATCCCCTATGAGGACGCTTTAAACCATGTACAAAACTGGTGGGCGGAATGTGGGTTCCCATGCGCGCCTGTCCCGGAAAACGCCAGGCGGCCCATGTACTCGACCTGGTATTCCTGGCATCAGCAGCTTTCGCCGGAAGCGCTGCTGCCTGAACTGGAAGAAGCGAAGGCGCTGGGGATGGACACCGTAATTGTGGACGACGGCTGGCAGACGGATGACAACAACCGCGGTTATGCGTACTGCGGCGACTGGATCCCCACCGCCGGCAAAATCCCGGACATGAAAGCATTTGTGGATGCCGTACATCATTTGGGAATGAAATATATGATGTGGTATTCCGTCCCCTTTGTGGGAAAACATGCGGCGGTATGGGAACGCTTCAAGGACAAATTTTTAAACGGGACGGACCGGCGTTGGTCTATCCTTGACCCCAGATATCCGGAGGTGCGGGAATTTTTGGTCTCCATTTATGAAAAAGCGGTCAAAGATTGGGGGCTGGATGGATTAAAGCTGGATTTTATTGATTCCTTTGAATTATCGGAACAAAGCCATGCCCCTGACGCTTCCATGGATTATGCTTCGCTGGAGGACGGCGTCTGCGCGCTTCTGCGGGAAACAAAAACGCGCCTTCGCGCCATTAACCCGGATATCCTTATCGAGTTCCGCCAAAATTATATGGGGCCGATTATGCGGTCATACGGGAATATGATCCGCGTGGCGGACTGTCCCGACGACGCTTTGAAAAACCGCGTGGGCAGCATCCACCTCCGGCTGACCTCCGGCCGGGCGGCAGTCCACTCCGACATGCTGATGTGGAACTACTCCGAGCCCGTTGAAGCCGCAGCTTTGCAGTTTATCAATATCCTGTTCAGCGTGCCGCAGATTTCCGTCGTTCTAAAGACGCTGCCGGCGGCCCATAAGGCCATGCTGCAATTTTATCTGGATTTTTGGAACAACAACCGGGCCTGCATCCTGGACGGCACCCTTTCCGCAAAAAACCCGGAGGCCAATTACAGTCTTGTATATACGCGTACAGATTCAGAACTGGTCGCTGTTGCATACTCCAAAAATATTTTGGACGTTGACCGGGACTATCAAAAAATTTCCTTTATAAACGGCTGTTGGGATGCGGAGCTTTTCATCCGTAACCACGCTGAGGGCTATCCGGTGCGTATTACGGTTTACACCTGCACCGGCGAGGTGGTATCTGCATCGGACGGAACCCTGGCGCAGGGCTGCAACGCTTTTTCCGTCCCCCGGTCGGGGCTTTTGGAAATAGAGGCGCTTCCGTCATAAAAAAAACGGCAGGATGATCCTGCCGTTTTTTTATTGAAATACCGCTAAAATTTATTTATATTCAAACACGGCTGACGGTTCGCCATATCTTGAATATATAATGACCTTTGAATAATTGGTCTTGCTTTGCGTATAACCCACCAGGTCTGCCACAGTCCCGACCTTGACGCGTTCCTGTACGCGGTCCGCGTTTGGATCTACAATGATAACCGTCTGGGTCGTGGCCCGGCTTGCCCCAATTTGCAGCTGGCCGTCAACGTCGCCGCTGATTTGCTGTCCATGCACATACGTAAAGAGGTTGCCGTCTGTGCTGTAGACAGAGCCGTATACCATACGTTCAGAGGAATACCAATTGTTCGTATTGGTTTCCGTGAGCTGCCCGCTGCTGTAATCATAGACCATGGCAATCGCGCTGCAATTATCATGCGTATCCAAGCCCACTTTGATGATATCGCCTACGCTTACCTCCAATTCATCTCCGGTCAGCGTATTGGAATTCAGATCGAATTCAGGGAAGGACATACCATTTGTGATAAAGCTTTCTTCCGCACCGTCCTGCGCCACACAATTGATCTGGTAGCCGGCTTCATCCTCGCTGTTAACCGCCCCTTGAATATCCCGGACAATATACATTTTTGAATCCTTGGGGGAGGAGGCTGCGTCGCTGACTATCACAAGAAGGTCTGCATAGATGCTGTCCTCACCGCCGAAAGTATAGGCGATAATTGCCGCTGTTTCGTCGTTGCTGAAGGTTTTCTGTTCTGCCGAATAGAATTCCTCCCGGCCGGTCGTGATGTTTTTGGACGGCACCGTCATCGTCTGCGTTTCCCCGTCTATCCCAACAAAGTTCATAGCCTCGTTCGCCCCGAAATAGGGGATAAAATAGCTTCCGTTTGATTTATAACAAAGCAGAGCCTGCTTGGGCGCAGTCCATGTCGTATCCGGATTGTTCATCCCCTTTGCGTAACCGAACTCCCCTTTTTTGGGATTTTGCTTCGGCGTGTTGATTTCCCGGATCTTGCCTTCGGAATCCAGCCTGTACTGCACCATTTCATATTCAATCTTATCAACGGCATCCACCGCTGCACCCAATTCTTCATCCACATAAAACGCCCTGCCATCGTCTCCCGCCTGCACCCGTGCGCCGTTGATCCGCAGCTTATCCGAGCTGGTAGCCGTCACAAATTCCCCGTTCAGGTTGAAAAGCTTTACTTCAATCTGGCCTTCCGAATTTTCCACGTTCACCGCCCGGACGACATTGGCAATCTGAACCGTTGCCGCCGTCATATTGGTTTCACATACGAATCCAAGGTGGTCCAGGTATAAGGTGTATTCATTCCCGATGGCTATGTCCCCCCGGTACTGCGCGTAAGCGTTTGACAACGGATACTCCACGCCCTCGATCATAACATACCTGTACCGGTCTGTCTCTCCGATGCTGGACACCATGCCCTGGGTCGTCTGCGTCGTCGTTATGATTTTCACATCGCTGGGCTCGTCCAGGTTTTCATATATGGACAATACGTCGTTTTCCTTGACATTCGTCAGTCGAACGCTTTTTCCGTCTTTGTCCACAATCTCCACCTGCGCGTCCGAGGCATTGGAAGAAAGGTCAACCGTCTGGTTGGTGATCTTATCCCGGATACGCATTTCACTGGCATTCACAGACCAAACGACAACCGGCCTGTAGGCCTCCACCTTGACCAGGTCGATCCTGCCGTTCCGGTCTGAATCGATCAGTTCTACGTTGCCGATGCTCAATGTCTGCGGATCCTCCAAAAGCCCATACACATAGCTGTGGTTCTCTGTATAACTTCCATTATAAATCATATCCGTATCCGCAGGGATTTGCCTTTCCCGAATACGCATATTGCTTTCCCACCGGCTGCTGGCGCTGTATTCGCCCCAGGAAATCTTTCTGGTTTCCGGGTTATACTCTAGGAACTGCGTTCCGTCAAACTCTACAATGATGTCATCCGTATACAACGCACACATGTAAATAATGGTGTTTTCTGTATCATAATACACCCGAACGCTCCGGCCCAGGAATTCCGTGGTATCGCCTTCATAGTCGAAAACCGCCGTGTCACCGTTCGCCTGCCTTGAAAGCTTTACCTGCCCCTCCGGGCATACCTCCCAATCGGCGCTGGTATCGCTGTTGCCGATGAGTTTTGCCCGGTCTGAGGTAATGCCGAAAACGCCTGCCAGAATCGTATTTTGACTTGTGGAAACATGCACTGACGTCAAGAAATTTACATTGACGTCACAAATCAGGTTAAAGAGCATGACATATGCGTCGCCCTTTGAGAGGGACGCCGCCGCGCCCGGACGCAGCCTGTTCGTAAGCGTGCTTCGCACCGATGCGTTCCCAACACCGCCGGGGTCATAGCCCGCTGCTTTAATCAGCAGCTCCATTGCAAAGGTATAATCCGCGTCTTGATCCGGGGCAAAGCCCGCGCTCCCATTTCTGGGGAGCAGCCCGCGTTCAACCGCTTCTTCGATATATCCTAAATCAGATGTGGCTACGTCCGTATATGAGCTGTCCGCTCCGGAATAGCTCGGCGTATTGCCTTTATTTAACGCGCGGACAACCGCCTTTAAAAGCTCCATCCGTGAGATTTTGGCATCCGTCATAGCGCCCGAACCTGTTGTTTCCAAAATGCCCAGCGCTTCCATGACCTGCCTGGCCTCAATGTAATAGGCTTCGTTAAAATCACCGCTGGAATCCGTTTCTGTCACGGTTTCGGAGGAAGCGGCTGACCCCAGATTGAGCACCTCGTAAATGATTTTTGCCGCTTCCGCGCGGGTGCATGCATTCATAGGCCGGAAGGTGCCGTCTTCATAGCCGGAAATGCAGCCCATCTCCCGCATCCAGCCGACGCTGTTTTTTGCATAATCCGCGATCTGTGCATTGTCTGTGAATCCGGTGTCCGTATACGTCCCCTCGGCGCCTTTCGCCCTGGCCGCAATGACCGCAATATCCTGTCTTGTAATATTGCTGCCCGCACCGAACAGCGTGTCTGTAACCCCGCTTACAACGCCTGCTTCCACGCCGCTTGCAATATATTGCGCATACCAAGCGCCTGCGGGCACATCCGTAAAGCTGCATACGGCATTTTCCGAATACAGTGAAAATGCTTTTATAACCATGGTTACAAATTCTTCCCTGGTGACATAAGCCGCCGGTTCAAACTGGCCGTCCCCGCGGCCGGATATAATGTCACGGGCCGCCAAATACCCAATGGCCTCATCCGCCCATTCATATCCGTCCAAATCCGTAAAGATATCGCTTCCGGATTCGGGAATCGTTGTAATTGGGGGGACAACCTCCGGCGATTCCGTACCGTTCCAGGTCGAGCCGCCTTGGATCGGCCTGTCCGGATTTTCCAGATATGCTTCAATCGCCGCGATCAATTCTTCGATGGAATCAAAACTGCGGTTCAGCAATTCTTTATTCAAGTCATTCCTGTATTGGCTGTTTTGATAACTGGATAAATCCAAATCGGACAAAACGTCCGCGTGGTGGGTTTCAATGATCCCGGTGATGTCGCCGTATCCGTCACAATTCCTGAATTCAAAGTTGATCACACTAATATGGATATTCTCAAAGAGCTCGTCGCTTGAAGAGAATCCCAGCTGCACTGCCGCATCCAGGATCTCTGTCCTATCCCTCGCACCCAGGCTGCCCAAAACAATGAACGTGGTTAACCCTTCATATTCCTCCATATGGTTATATTGATTCACCATGTCTACATATGGGGCCATATCCACATATTCAGTCGGATATAACAGCTTATCCAGGTTTGCGCCGTCCGCAGCTTTTTCTATGCCCGCTTCCGCAGACGCTTCATTGATACTGTCCGTAATTCCGGCAATATCGCTGTAGCTTCTGTTTGCGAGCTTCTCCACGGCATAACGCTTCCCTTCTTCCGATAACATGTTGTACAAAGGGATCTCCAAGCCCAAACCGCCGGCGCCCGTTTCCTCCTGAAGGATTGCATAAATCTCATCTGCACCTTTATTGGAAAAATTTTGAACAAATTCCGCAATGGATTCCTCGGTGGCGATATGGACCGCGTCAGATGTATATACGGTATCTGAATTTGTCACAGTGATGTAAAACCGGTAATTCCCGCTTTCCCCCGCGACCTTTATGTCCGGGAAAGAATAGCTTCCGTCGCTGCCGCTGACGCCGTATGCAATCGCTGCAATCTGGTCCGTGGACGCCTGGGTTCCGGATTCCGGCTGGATATCCTCCAGGCTGACGCCGGCCGGCAGACAATACATCATCAGCATGCGGTTTGCATGCTCTTCCCCGACGCTGCCCGTGACGGTAACCGCGCCGGTTTCCCAATTTTTCGTCACTTCCACCTCAGCGGAGCCGCAGACAAATGTCCAACAGCAAACGCAGACGAATACCAACGCTGCCGCCAGGTATTTCTTTAACATTTGTGCCGCCTCCTTACTTCTTAATGATTTCATACTGTATTGCTTCGCTGTCAGAGGACAACCGGAATGTCGTGTATCCGTTCCGATCCTTTTCCACCGGCAGCGCCTGTTTCCGCTCTCCGGAGGACGTCAGCGGATATACCTCATAGTCCCCCTGCCGTTTTATAGTGACGCTTCCCGTTATTGCCTCTACCACGATACGTTCTTCGCCCAATGTTTCGTAATGGTTCCGGACCAGATTGACACGGGCCCTGTAATTCTGGTTGCCGCACAGAGCGGTGAGCAGATAATGCCCTGCATCCCCGATTTCGTTCCCGTCAAGGGATGTCAGCGCCGCCGTGACAAAGGTATTGTCCACGTCAATGGAAAACGTGGGCATTTCCTCCGGATCCGTCAAAAATCCGGACAACGCCTCTGTCCGTCCGCTCCGCACTTCAAACAACCCCATATTGGTATCCCAGTAAATATTGTTGGTTTTAATAATCCTTGTGGAAGTGTTCGTACTTTTCGCATTTCCCGTCCCCTCCACAAAACGCAGCCGGGTATTCCCCGCAAAAGCCTGATCCACCGTATATTGGTTCAGCAGCGCCTGCGCAGTATTGTGCACATCTCCTGTGTACACCGTATATTCCTGCTCCGTTTCCGCCTCCAGCGAGTAGTAAATACTTGCGGAAACCGGTAGCAGCGCCAGCCGCACCGGATTATTATAAATACTGTAAAAATCGTCAATATAGTTGATGTCTGAATAGGCCTCGTTTGCAAACGAATGCTGTATGCCGATCCAGTCCTTCTGCCCTGCCAACGCAGCCATCATGATAGACGCCTCCGAAAAATACAGGTTTGGCATTGCCGATCCCCAGTTCGCCACGAACGGCTTGCCGGAAACCGTATTCTGCGCAAAATCCCGGACGATGTTGTCTGTTTTCTGGGTCATGGAATCGTAGGTGTCAAACACGGAGTCTATGGTAATTTTATCGTTATTCCCATAGGGTTTTGCGTTGTACCAGGTTCTGGTCAAGAAGTCGCCGCCGGCGTTGAGATAGGTGTCCTCCAGGCTTTTGACTTCCGGGCTATTGGAGTTTATCGTTGTCAATATCTTGGAATCCCCTAAGGCGGCTTTCATATCCGCATAATAATCTCCCGCAACGGTTGCCAAAAACTCCGCCACATCCGTCCTGTATCCATCCGAAACCAGCGGATTTGCAAGGCTTGTTTTCAATTCGATATTCTTCTCCTCAATGGTTTCATAATCGTTTTTATCATATGCGCTGACCCAAACCCGCTGCAGCTCTTCCGTAGAGCTGTATTTCCCCGCAAGGTATTCGTTGAATTTGGCTTTGATATTCTCGTACTGCGCTTCATTTGCAACGGAACCTCTTCCGTATCCGGACGTATAGTCAAATACGGACAGCCCCTCCACAAATTCCAGGAAGCAGACCGCCGGGTCGTTTGCCAGCGTGAGCCCGGTATACGGGTTTTCCTGCCCCATAAGGTTGGAAAGGTATTGCTTCTGCAGTTCAATGACACGGTCATCGAAATACGCGTCGATGCCATAGCCCTCGCGGCTATCCTCGTATCCTTCGATCCCGTCGCCCGCCCGCATCTTGCGGTTGGACAGCAGCGAGATATAGGTATAGATCCCCCGCTCCTTCAGCTGGGCGATCAGATAGAACAGCCGGTCTAATTTTTCCGGATCCGGCGTTGTGCTCGAATCGCCGTCGCCCAAAATCGCCTCGTCGAAGCCTTCCAGCCGCACGAGGTTGACGCCGCTTTGGGCAAGCCGTTTGGCCACCTTTTCCGCCTGTGCTTTTTCCGGCAGCGCCGCTTCACCGGCGATGTCCACGCCCCAGAATTTGGCCTTTGTCCCATCTTCAAAGACCAACCCGTTTCCATCCGCCTGGGCATACCCATGTTTGCCCGCCGGCGCATCTAAGTATCCGGAAAAATCCAGCGCGCTGCCTGTGATTTTGTCGTCGTCCGGCTGGGTGTATTCATACCAGCCATAGGTGGACGTGGTAATGGAGCGCGCGCTTTCCGTCGCCGGCAGGTACGGGCCGGAGTCCGTCAGCGTGATCGCCATAATCATGATATACGCGCCGCTTCCCTCTGTTTCCAGCTTCAGCGATTTTACCGTTTTTTCCGGGTATGGATTATTCATCGCAAACAAATACAGGGAGCGGTATGAACCGTCGGCTTTTGTCGTATTCCAGGCGTTGCGGACATAGTCGTAATTGCTCAGGCCCCAGAAATCGCATATCTGCTCATTCTGTACGATGTCGATATACGCCTCGCTGCCGTCCTCATAAACCCAGGAATACGTGCCGCAGGTGCCGGAACACCACGGTGACGCATGGATGAAATACGCCCCGGCCGTCGTCCTGTTGATCGGGATTTCCACAGATGCGGGCAGTTCCATGTCGTTTTGCCCCCGCAGGCCCAGCACAGCCTTTTGGTTGTTTGTAGCCGGGTCAACAAAGGTAAACGGCACGTTCAGCATCTCCTGGTCCCCAAACAGGTCAAACATCCGCAGGTCGTTTTCCCCCTGGTCCGACCAGCCGCCGGTGCCGTCTCCTTCCACTTCGTC
Source organism: Candidatus Avimonoglobus intestinipullorum (assembly GCA_018714645.1). GTDB lineage: Bacteria > Bacillota > Clostridia > UBA1381 > UBA1381 > Avimonoglobus > Avimonoglobus intestinipullorum. The sequence continues at coordinate 12,479 of DVND01000190.1, read as the reverse complement.
GCGGATATCCCTGTTCATATACGGCCGCAGGTCAATTCTCGTAAAATTCTGATTGATGTTTGCAATCTGGCTTTCCGTCAGCATCCCGACGTCCAGCGTGAACGCCTCCCGGCTTGTTTGTGCAAAAACAAGCGTCTGCATCACGAGCATGGCTGAGATTGCCAAGCATAATAGTCTCTTTTTCAAATTACGCACCTCCTGCCAAGCTGCTGTAAATCGCGTCTGCTATATCTGTACTGGCCGCCCCGATCCCGGAGGACCCCAAGATTGCAAATCCGCGGGCGTCCCATGCCACATTGTAGCCCAGGCCTTCCGCAATCGCCCGCAGCGGGAAATATACGGTTTCTCCAATCCGCTTGCCCGCGGCTATATCTGCCGGGCTTCCGTTTTCCGTAACCGTCCCGTTGGCAAGGTCAAAGGCCAGCGTCCTCCCATGCAATGCAACCGTGCACACAGTGCCGGCTTCATCCCAAGAAAGCACCGCGCCGAACAGCTTTTGCAGCATCTGCGAAGAAATAAGCATGTTGTCGTTATCCAGCACCGCCCCGGCGCCTTCATACTCTGCCGCAACAGAAACCGTATTCCCATTCACATACGCATTCGGCATATCCGCGCCGATTCCAATATAATCCTGCGCCGTCCCTGCGGTCTGCCCGCTGGGTTCGTCGCTTATCTTTTCCAACTGCAATGCATAGATGGACAACGGGTCAAAGGTGTAGGAAGTGAAAGCGCTTTCCCCTTCAAGTTCTTCCTCCGTGGTATAGACCCTGTCAGGATTGTCATATTCCCACTGCGCGCCTTCCCGGTACCAATTATCCGCGCTGCGCACATCGCCGTGGATTTTCCGGACCTTCTTTAAACGGTATGTTCCGTCGTCAAATGTAAAATTCACAGTGACCGGATCTGTGTCATACCGGTTTGTGAACAGGATATTCACATTCCCGTCCGCATCCCGGATAACGCCGCCAGCTATATTGGCATTTTCGCCCCTGTTAAAGGTGTCCAAATCAGATTGTAAAACATCGCCCACGCCATAATTCACAAAGGTCTTAATGGTTTCGCCCACTGCAGACAGCCGGTGTATACCGTCTTCATCCCGGTATGCAATGGTCCATGTGGAACTGTCCACAGAATGGCAGTTTGAAGCCACCAAAGAAGGACGCAGGAATGCCCGCAGGAAAAATTCCGCGTGCGCCGTCGCGCCCCAGATCGTATGGGGCAGGCAATAATCATAAGCACTTTCTTTGTTATATTCATGAACGTTCGGCGCAGGCGCATGCTCGGACATATAGATTTTAATCCGGTCTGAGCCGGTGATGTCCAAAATATCCTGCTCCACCCTATCCAGCGGCACGTCTGCGCGCGCCACATAGTTGGCGGGGTAATAGTAGTGGAATGTGAGATAGTCAATCTCGTCTCCCAATTCCCGCAAGACCTTCCTGTGCCATTCCTCCCAGCCGTCGCCGTTGGCGTGGGCGGCGGTATCTACGTTGCATGCAATCTTGCCGTCCGGGTCTATGCTTTTAATAATGGGGATAACCTGCTTGCAGTATGCGACGTAATCATCCACATCCCAGGCAAGCGTCCAGTCCAGCTCGTTTCCCAGCTCCCAGGTGAAAATATCTACAGGGTTTTCGATACCCAGGCTCTTTCTGACCTCAGCCCAGTTTTCCCCGCCGTTATAATTGACGGTCCCGTCTCCCACTAAAAATTCCACGACGTCCGCCAAATTTTCAATTGTATCGGTGTCAAAATTGACCACATATGTAATCTTTGCGTCCGGCGTCACGCTGTAAACCGCGTTCAGCCATTCTATGATTCCCAAGTACACCTTGTCATTCGTGTGCCAAATCATTTGGTTGTCCCGGTCCGCCAAGGGGCCGATCGCCTCTTTCCAGAAAAATTTCTGGGAAGAGCCTCCGGCCATCCGACCAAAAACAAAGGTATCCTGCCAGGCCTCTGTAAAAGTGGGGCTGGTTTTCAGCTCTCCATCCTCCATGGTTAAAAAATTATAATCCATGCCGCTGTCCCATTCGCAGTTGATCCCATACAGTTCCCGCTCGATGGTCCGGGTTATCTGGCTTTCATCCACCGCCATATTCACCGTGACTGCGGCACGGCTTTCCGGAACCAATGCTGAAAAAAGCCCCAGACACACGATCAAAGAAATAATCCTTTTTTTGTTCATACAGATGTTTCCTTTCCGGGGAGCCGTTCCGGCTCCCCTTCCATGCACTCTGCCTAAACCGCCGCGTACATGCATATCGGTTTTAAGCTTGTTTGATCCATTGCCATGACCTTAAATGTATACGCGTCCTCCGCATACTCCGAAAAACCGTCCAGGCTGATCGTCGTGTGGTAAGCCGGGTACTGCGCCGCGTTCCATTCTTTCATATCGCTGACATATGCAAGTTTCCCTGTGTCCTTTTCATATGCCGCAACCAGCAGCATCCCGTCCTCAATATCGGACGTTCCGGCATACGCGTCAACTATAATTTGCGGTATGCCGGCTTCGTTCACAGCCTTTGCAGCGGCAATCCCTCCGGCAGCAGCTTCCGCCGCGCGGGAACCGCTGATCTTGATGTTGTCGAATACCACTTCGCACGCACCGGAAACCGCAAGGCCAAGCTTCCCTTCATTGATCGCTTGGGCTGTGAATCCGCTGTTATTATTGTATGCCGCTTCGTATCCATTTACATAGACTGTGGGCAATTTATCGTCTGCACCCAACACAATCTTCAGGTGCACCGTCTCCTTGTTGGCCATCGCGCCCCTGAGTTCTTCTTCCGTATTTTTAAACTGCCCGTTTGTAACGCCATTCCATCTATAACCGAAGTCGGAAGTCAACCCCTGCTGGGTTTCCGTGGCGGCTTTATCCGTATACAACGCCGTATACCGGACGTCACTTCCGTAAGATGTATTGTCCCCTGCTGCAAAGTTTTCCCCGTCATAATAATACACCAGGCCCGCATGGGCGTTATTTGCAGTTTCTGACGGCGTCGCCGTTTGGGTTCTCGTCATGTCGCATTCCATCACCAGCCCCTGCCGCTGTACTTTTTCCAAGTCGAACAGGACAAATTCAGGATTGTACCATTCCGCCCCTTTTACAATCAACGTACCGTCTTGAACAGAGGCTGTCGCACCGCCTGTGACGGTCCAGCCTTCCGGAAGGCTCCCGTCAGAAATACTGTCAAAGTTTTCTTCATAAACGAACCCCCCAACTTCAGGGACTTCGATCCGGCAAGTCAATATTTCTGTAAAGTCTCCATAGGTCACTGTTATGGTGCAGTTGCCGTCCTCGCCAGTCTGCGGCTGGATACTGGCCTGCGCCGTAATATCCGTTGTCTTGTCTCCCTGTTTTTCGTAAACGCGCACTGCCGCAACCGCTTCATCCTCGCTTGTAAATACAGTCGTGCCGCCAACAAATTCCGCATCATAGATGATTTCCGCCGCGCGGGAACCGCTGATCTTGATGTTGTCGAATACCACTTCGCACGCACCGGAAACCGCAAGGCCAAGCTTCCCTTCATTGACCGCTTGGGCTGTGAATCCGCTGTTATTATTGTATGCCGCTTCATATCCATTTACATAGACTGTAGGCAGCCTGTCATCCTCACCCAATTCGATCCGCAGGTGCACCGTCTCTTTATTGGCCATCGCGCCCATAAGCGCTTCTTCCGTATTTTTAAACTGCCCGTTTGTCACGCCGTTCCATCTATAACCGAAGTCGGAAGTCAACCCCTGCTGGGTTTCCGTGGCGGCTTTATCCGTATACAGCGCCGTATACCGGACGTCCCCGCCGTAGGATGCAGATGTTTCAAAGTTGTCGTCATACAAATACACCAGGCCCGCATGGGCATTGGTTGCAGTGGCCGCCGGCGCCGCCGTTTGGGTTCTTGTCATATCGCATTCCATAACCAGCCCCTGCCGCTGTACTTTTTCCAAGTCGAACAATACAAAATCAGGGTTGTACCAGTTCTCCCCTTTTACAAGTAACGTACCGTCTTGTACGGAAGCCGTCGCGTTCCCTTTTATCGTCCAGCCCTCCGGCAAGCTTCCGTTTGGAATGTCGTCAAAATCCTCTTCCAGCGTGAAGCTCTGTCCGCCCGTCGGTTCTTCTTTAATCTGGCAAATTAGACGCTGCATGAATTCTCCATAGGTTACAGTGATTGTGCAAACGCCCATTTCATCGGTCTGGGCAGAAATCTGCGCCTGATCTGTAATGTCAACCCGGCCCGCATCATAGACCTCGTACACCCGGACCGCTGCTACTGCCTCTTCCTGGCTTGCAAACGTTGTAGCACCGCCTGCAAATTCTGCAGAATAGGTTGTATAGTCAGATACAAATGCCGTCCTTGTCCCACGCACCTTGATGTTGTCGAATTTCACGTTTGCATCCGCAACCACAAGGCCGATCTTCCCCTCGTTGACATCCATAGCCTCATAAGCATTGTTTCTTGTATAATTTGCTTCTACATCGTTGATGTACACCTTGGGCAGCCTGTTGTCCTCACCCAGCTCAATTTTCAGCTTTACGGTCTGCCCGCCGGACAAGCCGTCTCCCTGATTTCCGAACAAGTCTGCTCGCTTAAATTCCTCGCTGGTGAATTGACTGTATTTATATCCAAAATCAGAAGGCACGCCCTGCTGGGAATTCGTCGTGGGCCGATCCGTGTATAACCCGCTGTAGCGTACATCCGTTCCATAAGCCGCCGTTTCCGCGAAGCTGTCGTCATAGAGGTAAACCAAGCCTGCATGGGCGACGTTTACCACCCCGCCCGTCACACTTGATGGGCTTGTTCTGGTAATCTCCACTTCCATGGTCAGCCCCTGCCGTTTTACTCGATCCAGGTCGAACAGGACAAACGATGGAGTGCCCCAGCCCGCGTTGGAAACCTCCAGCGCGCCGTTCTGCACCTGCGCGGTTGCAGCAGCCCCGGCCAAGGTCCATCCGGCCGGCAGCAGCCCGTCGGATACATTGTCGAAATTCTCTTCATAGGTGAAGTCGATTTCCTTTTCCACCAAGCCCGTGGTAACGGTATTCCGCTGCTGGCCCGTGATTTTCACATTGTCAAATTTCACGGTGGCCGCAACCGCCATCAGGCCCAGGCTACCCGTGTTCTGCGTGGTGCCGGTATTCTTCGTGTACTGCACCTCTTGCCCGTTGACGTACATCGTCGGACTCGAACCGGCATTAAATATCAGCCGGATATGCGCCGTCTCATGGTTCAGGAAATTTTGCCCGTCTTCATAATTGAAGCCGCTGGAAGAATTAACGCCGGATACGCCGTATTCCGTGAAATCTGCGCCCGAACGCGCCGGGATCTCTTGGTTGATGCCATATGTCAGCAGGCCCGCCGTGCTCATTCTATCGCCATCCATCATATAGGCGAACCCGGCCTTGTTCCGCACGCCACCGGCGCGTGCCGATTCGTTCTGCGCAATCAAGGTGACGTCCGCTTCCATCACCAGGCCTTCGCGCCGCACGTTTTCCAGACCGCCGATCTTCACGGCTGTGGGCGTCCACCACTCATGCGAGGTCAGCATCAGCGCGCCGTCGTCCACGCCTGCAACCGCCATTCCGGACAAGACCTCCCAGCCCTCCGGCAGGCCGCCTTCGGAAACACCGTCAAAGTCCTCCTCATAGGTGAAGGTTTCCCAAACTTCCATCACTTCCACCGCTTGCGTCAGTTGGATATTGTCCACGGAATAATTAGTGTCTGAGAACATGAACCCAATATAACCGCCGGGGTTCACCGTGCCGCCGGAACGGGTGTAGACCTCATTCCCGTCAATATAAAAGCGCACTTCGTTTTCAGATACATTTAACGTATAGTGATACGTTTCGCCCGTTATTATCGGGCTGAAGTTGTTGGTTGTATTGCTGATCAACGCGCTTCTTTCCCCGCCGCTGACAGCATATTCAGAAACGCCGTTATTCGTCCAGAACACCACGTTCCCGTCCACCGCATTGCCCATAATGTCGCCGGGGCTTCCCGCGCCGAAAACAATACCGTTTCCGCTTTCTCCGGGATCATAGTCATTGGTATATTCATTCACGGTAACATCTGCTTCAAGCGTGTAGGATGTAAATGTATTTACGCTTTCCGGCAGATAGACATAGCTGTTTTCATAAGTTGCGCCCGAATCCGAATAACCGTCCAATACCAACACGCCGTTTTGTACGTTGACGGACAAATCCCCATAGGGGTCATTTAATACCGCCGTATAGCCTTCCGGAAGGGTTCCCGCCGAAAACTCTTCGCTGTAGAGCGTTTCAACCGTTTCGTCAGTCTCCTTTTCCAGCGCCACCCCGCAGACTGAATACGCGGGGATCGTATAGGAAACGACGCTGCCGCCGTCCGCATATGCATACTTGTTTACAGCAATTTCCTTTTTCTCTTCAGATATATCTGCTTCCAGTGTGTCTGCGGAAATAATTGTTTCCTGTACTTTTTTATAAGCGCCCTGATCGCTGTATGTAATATGGACAACTTGATCTGACCCGGTTTTATTGGTAAAAATCAGATTCAGCCTGTTGTCCTCCGGTCTGACCGCAATCCCGGTGACCGTGCTCCGGGTCCCGTTAGAAAAACCGGTAAAATCCGTATCCAGGGCGTCGCCCACGCCGTATTCCTTAAACAGCTTCAGCAGGTTTCCGATCCCGTTGAGCATCATCTGCCCCGAAGCGCTGTCTGTTACGATGTTTTTCCATTCAGATGAATCGATTCCATGGTAGGTGGCCATTTCCACACCATCATGCCACGCCATCCTGGACAAAATATTCGCCGTTTCCAATATGCCCTCCATATTGTGCGGATTTGTTTTCACACCACCAACTTCATAAATACTGAGTGCATATTCCGACAAATATATCTTGATCCTGTCTGCGCCGGTGATTCTTTCGATATCCGCCTGCACTGCGTTCATTACTTCATCCATTACTTCGTTTTTGTAATCGGAGTAATATGTATGCACCGCAATATAATCGATCTCTTCCGCAAGCGCCGCATCGCTCAGAATATCAATATGCCAAGGATCTCCCGGCTCATCCCACTGGTATTTATTGTAAATCCCCGTGCTTGTATGAACCGCAAACCTTGCATCTGTATCCACGGCTTTGACGGCAGCAATGTATTCTTTACAAGCGGCGATATACTCGTCCACCGTCATAACGCTGTCAAGATCCACTTCATTTCCAATTTCATACACTTTTACCGGCACCGGGTCGGGGTGTCCGTATTCCGCGCGTTTTGCGCCCCATTCCGTACTCACGTCACCGGTCAAAAACTCTGCGTAATCCGCGGCCGATTCCGCCGTGTCTGTCTCAATGTTGATCGTCACGGTGAATGCCGCATCGGGGTCAATCGCCTGCATAGTATTGATTGTTTCAACAGGCCCGGCAACAACCTTCCCTGTCTGTCCCCAAAGCGTTTGGTCTCCTCTTTGCTCCAGCGGGCCAACCGCCTGTTTCCATTGGAATGTATCGGATGCGCCTTCTCCCAGACGCACAACCGGCAGTTTGTATTCGCTCATTGCCCGGAGGAAGTTTTCGTTCGGCGAAAGGTCTCCTCCCTCATAGTCTGTGACAATGTAATTATTATCCACAGACCAGTCTGTGCTGATCCCGTACATGTCATCCGGAATTGTTTTTATGACAGCCCCTGTGTCGATGGACATAGACAGCGGATCCGCTGCCATCACCACATTTGAAAGCGCGCCGGCGCAAATGGAAGCTGCAACCAATGCAGAAAGAAGTTTTCTTGTTTTCACAGAATATCACCCTTTCCTTTCAAAATTCATTTATTGAATGACGGTCTGCGGCGCCACCGCCTGGAACCCGCCGGTAATACTGTTAATGAAAAACAGATTGACGCTGTCCCACGGCTCCTGCGCCTGCATCCCCTCAAAAGATTCTGATAAGGTCCCTCCTGCGGGAATCGTAATTTTTTTATAGTGTACGCCGTCGGATACGATTTTCCCGTCTTTATAAAACACTGCCAGCCCCGTGATGCTACTTTCATAATTTGCGTTATTCCTGATCGTATAGGTCGCGCCGTCGCCCGTAGCCTGCGCGGCGCTGACCGTTACCAGATCCACCGTGGTGAAGCTGGTCTGGCAGTTTGCCGTAACGCCGCTCTGGCTTCTTACGCCGTCAATCACAACCGTATATACGGCGGACGGATCCAATTCCGGCAGGGTAAGGCGCACCTGCCTGGTATTATTTAATGTCATTTCAACGCCCTCTACCGGCTCGTCCCCGTTATATATCCGGATGGTGTCCGCATTGACTGTTGTCTCGTCAATATCGTTATCAAAAATGATGACGGATGACCCCGTACCATTAATGGCTACCTTCCGGGTGGAGGTGATTTCACCCTCAAAGGTCACATTTGCAACAGTGATATTGTCGATCCGCATATCCGTTTCCGCCGCTGCGCCTCTTGCCGCGTTGGCGTAGTACTCAATCCCGGTAATGCCGCTGAAGCTATAATCCAAAGGCTGCATCGGGAGTTCCACCACATTGTCGCCCGTGTCGCGGTTTTTTACCGTCACGCTGAACTGCGACGAGGATGCGTCAAACACCAGGGACACCGTATAGAACGTGCCTCTGTCGTATGTGCCGGCGGCTTCGCCGTTAACCAGGATCTGCCCGTCGCTGTCAAAGGTCAGGATGTCCAGAATGCTGCTGCGCCCCTGCTCCCGAGCAGTGACATAGGTAAACAGCTGCGCGTCAGACAGCTGCCCTTTCGTCAGGGAAAGCCGCGCCGTACCGCCTGCTGCAATGTTGCTGATTTTAATGTCCGATTCCCAAAGAAGCATCTTCGAAAAATCCACATCATCATAAGCATACATTGAAAAGGTGTTTACATATGTATTATTGGACGGGCCCAGCTTTAAGACCTTGCCGCCGGCATCGTCAATAACAGAGCACCTCCGGTTGTATTGGTTCATGCTTGCGTCCGCGCCCTGGGTGCTGTCGATTCCCAGCACCGGATGGGAATACCGCCCTTCCCACCCGTTGTCAAGCCCGCCGGGAACGACCATTGCCGTCGTATCGCCGGTTTTGGCATATGCGATCATATTCTGGGCTGCATTCCCCGTATAAGCCTCGTCAGCGCCGTAAATCCCGCCCGGCGCATTGACGATGACGCTGCTGCTCATAGAAGCATCGCTGTATCCGGGATACGAAACTGTAATGCTGCCCGTATTGTATATAGCGTTGGTGTTATAAGACTCAAAATCCTCTGACGTGATCACCTCGTTTGCTGCCAATGCCTGTATGGGCGCCACCGCGCCCAAAACCGCCAATACAGCTAAAATTGTTTTGAGTTTCATGCCGCTTTCCTCCTTTATCCTTTCACCGCACCGGCCGCCAGGCCGGATACAAAATATTTATTCCCCACAGCGTAAGCAAGCAGGACCGGGATCAGGGCAATGGTCGTCCCGGCAAACACCAGGTTATAGCTCGCCGCCGATTCCCCAGAATTGCTCAAAGCGACAACGCCCACGATCAACGGCTGCTGCTTTGGGTTGCTGAGGGTGAAAATCATGGGCATCAGGTAGTCGTTCCAGGAGCCCTGGAACGCCAAAACCCCGATGGTCGCCATGATTGGCTTCAATAAAGGCAATACGATTCTAAAATAAATGCCTGCAAAGCCGCATCCATCGATTTCCGCAGCCTCTTCGATCCCGACAGGCAGCGAATACACGTAGCTTCTTACCAGATAGATGTTGATGATATTCACGCCCAACATCCGGACAATCATCAGCCCGGGCAAAGACTTCGGCACATGCAGGAAGTTCAGGATTTTTAACAGCGGATATACCGTCACACTGCCCATACTGAAAAACATCAACAGGCTGAATGCCGCCAGCCAGAAGGATTTCCCCCGGAACTGGCCCCTTGCAAAAACATATCCGCCCATGGAGGACGTGACCAATGTTGCGGCAACGATGGCAACGGTATAGTAGATGCTGTTAAAGGTCATCCGCTTGATGTCAAACACATCGGAATTCCAGGCGTCTATATAATTCTGAAACGTAGGGCTTTCCGGAAAGATTGCCGCCGGGTTCGCCAATATTTCAGAATTTGTTTTAAAGGATGCTGACACCGTATAGAACAGCGGAAACAATGTAACCAGAAGCACGGCGGTAAGCACAATATAGGCAAAAAGATTTGGTATTTTTCTACTCTTTTTCACTTGCTTCCCTCCTTAGTAAACTTCTTTCAGTTTCGCGCTCAGCCTCATGTATATGAGCGTGATCCCGGAGAGCATGAGCCCCGTCACCAGCGACATCGCACAGCCGTAGCCCACATTCACCGTGCTGCCCGCAATCCCGGGCGCGTAGTTTTGGAATATGTACGCGTTTACGGTATACGTGGAACCGCCGGGGGCGCCGTTTGTCAGCACCAAAACCATCTCGCTTGTCCCCAGCGTACCAATGAGCGACATCATCAAAATGATCTGTGCGGTAGGTGCAATCATGGGCAATGTAATCCGGAAAAAGGTCTGTATCCGGTTTGCGCCGTCCAGCATCGCGGATTCGTATACATCCTCCGGTATATTCGCCAGGGCCGCAATAAAGTATAAGACATTAATCCCAAAGCTTTTCCATATATCCGCCATGACGATGACCCACATGGCGGATATCTTGCTCCCAAACCAGTCAATGGGCTGGTCCAATATGCCCCATTCCTGCAGGGCCGAATTGATTACGCCGAAGTAGCTGAAAATATTGGAAAAAACCAGGGCGACCAACGCCGTGCTGATCACATTCGGCAGGTAGTAAACCGCCCGGAAAATGCCCGCGCCCCGGATCTTCCGATTCAGAAGCACCGCCAAAACCAGCGCCAACGGGAGTTCTATCGGCATTTTCATCACCGCAAAAAACAGCGTTGTGCCGACTGCGTTCCAATACGACCGGTCTTGGAACAGGGCGCGGAAATTATCCCAGTAGACGACCCTTGTTGTAATCGTGTCATAATAGCACCACGACATGGAAATGGCCCATATCATGGGGATGATCGAAAACAGCAAAAACCCGATAATCAGGGGGGAAAGCATCAGGTAAGACACCCGCTCGTTCTGTCTGTATTTTTTGCTTTTATATTTTGAAACCGTGTTTCGCTCAACTTTCACTTAAATCCCATTACCTTTCTCTATGCAATTTTCAACGCCTAATGCAGGACGGGATCCTAACCGCGGCTTACATCCCATTCTGTTTTCAACAGCGTATTAAAGTTCTTATCAGGATTGTTCGCATAGTATCGTTCTACTGCGGCGTTACTGCGGGTGGTCAAGTCTGCAATCACTTCGTCAATCGTGGAATTCCCGGACCACAAGTCCTCTAAAAATACCTGCTGTTCATTTTTCTCGCCGGTAAAATCCCTGGACGCATTGGAGTATCCGCCCGTGCTGATCTCTGTCAACGCCGCGAATTCAGCCCAACCCTTCAAGCCGTCGGCAATCTCTACGCCTTCCACCTTGGACGAATCGTACGGGATCGCCATGCCCTCCGCATAAAGCTTCCGTACCATCTCGTCCCCATAAAAGAACTGCGCAATCTCCAGCGCGACCGCATCGCCGAATTCCTCAACGGCATGCTTGCTCATCGCATACCAGCCGCCTTTTCCCATGTGCTGCAAATATCTGTTGTTCTCATCTGCAACCGGATACGGCGCGACGCCCCAGTCACATTTTGCCGGGAACTGGCTGTTAAATACACCCACATCGAAAGAGCCTGCAAACTTCATCCCGATATTGCGCTCTGCAAAATAGGCCCGCGCCGTATCGTTGTCCAGCGACTCAGAACCCGGGAAGCAGCTCCCGTCTTCTTTGATGCCCATATACATTTCAAGGATGGGTTTCATCGGCTCATAATTGTATTCCCCGGTAACGCAATCGAACGTCTGCTTCCCGCAGGAACCGATCATCAGCTGTGCCACATCCACAGAGAAAAACGAACTCCATTTCATTGGGAAGATAATCCCATAATCCTGCTCTTCCGGATTGGTCATCCGCTTTGCGTATTCACGCACCTCCTCAAATGTGGTCGGCGGCGTCGGCTCGCCGTTTTCATCGACAATGCCGTACTTTTTAAACATATCCTTGTTGTAAACAAGGCCAAAGGTATTCACATTGAACGGCAGACAGTAAACCTTGCCGTCATCCCCTTTAAAGGCCGAACCGTCGTAATCCTCCGGTTTATATGTACTTTCGATCCATTCCTTCCCGCCTTCGATATCCTCATAGGAAATAATGTTCCCGGCAACCCGGTTCTTTTCAATCAGGCAGGAATTGAACATCTCCGGCCCTTGGTCTGACGCAAACGCCATTTCCGTAGCCTGCTGGATGTCACCCTCTTTTACCGTGTAAACAATTTCTACGCCAAGCTCTTTCCCGCGGCTTTGGTTCCACTCATCCACCAGCTTCAGCATGACGTTTTTGCTGTGGGAATCCGGGCTCCACACCTCA
>DVND01000189.1 GCA_018714645.1 Candidatus Avimonoglobus intestinipullorum | reverse complement strand
CTGCAATCCAGCTGTTTTACGACCATTTGGTACTGCGGCGGGAAAAATATGAGGCGCTGGCCCGGATGGGGGTGACGGCGCATACATTCATGTTGGAAGGGTATATGCCGGAGGAATTTGCGCCGGCATTGCAGCAGGAGCTGGAGCGGCGCTTTCAATGTGCGGTGCAAATTGAAGAACCGGGCGCGGATGCGCCGGTGGCGTTTCACAATCATGCGCTGGCGCAGCCCGTAGAACAGATCACAGGGGATTACAGCATGCCGTCACCGCATGACATTGACCCCAATCCCATCATGGCGGTGTTTTATTATTTGTTTTTCGGGATGATGTTTTCGGACGCGGGATATGGATTGCTGCTGATGCTTGTATGCGGATTTCTGGGCTTCGGGAGACTTTTGGAAAAGGGAAAGCGGCGGATGTTCCGCATGTTTTTCTTTTGCGGCGTTTCCACCACCTTCTGGGGGATTATGTACGGCAGCTTTTTCGGCGACTTGATCCATTCAATCTCGGCAACCTTTGGGACGGGGGAGATGGCTTTGCAGCCGGTGCTGTTAGATCCTGTGGCGAAGCCGCTGGAATTGTTGATTTTAAGCGTTGCCTTTGGGATGATACACATTTTGACAGGGCTTGGGATCAGGTTTTACATGGCCTGGCGGGAGGGCCGGTATCTGGACGCGGTTTTTGATACCGGCTTTTGGATGCTGGTACTGCTTGGCCTGAGCATGCTTGCCGCAGGGATGGGGCTTGGCAATCCTATTGCCGGCACGGTTGGCAAATATATGGCAATTATCGGCGCGGCGGGGCTGGTGCTGACCCAGGGGCGCGGGAAGAAAAACATTGTGATGAAGCTGTTCGGCGGCATTATCAGCCTGTACGACATTACGAGTTATATAGGGGACATTTTGTCCTATTCCCGTTTGATGGCGCTGGGCCTGGCGACAGGCGTGATCGCTTCGGTGGTGAACGTACTGGCATCGTTGGGCGGGGGCTCTGCCGTGGGCGTTGTCTTGTTTATCGTAATTGCATTGGCGGGGCATTTGATGAATTTTGCCATCAACATGCTGGGGGCGTATGTGCATACGAACCGGCTGCAATACGTGGAGTTTTACCAGAAATTTTATGAGGGCGGCGGCCGGCGGTTCCAGCCGTTCTCCATGCACACAAAATATTATGATTTTTCAAATGAATAAAGAAAGAAGGAACAGAGCATGGATTTAGGATTATTTTTTGCACTATTGGGCGTGGCGTTTGCAGTGGTATTTTCCGGAATGGGTTCCTCGAAGGGCGTCGGGATCGCGTCGGAGGCAGCCAGCGGCGTCATTGCAGATGATCCCAGCAAATTCGGTAAGCTGCTGGTGTTGCAGCTCCTGCCCGGCACACAGGGGCTATATGGGCTGATTATCGGCGTGATGGTGTTATTGAATACCGGCATTTTGGGCGGGGAGCCCGTGCCGGACGTTATAACCGGCCTGCAATATTGGGCGGCATGCCTGCCGATTGCTTTTGCAGGGTATTTTTCCGCAAAATCGCAGGGGCGGGTCTGTGCGGTCGGCGTAAACCTGACGGCAAAGCGTCCCGAGGAAAGCTCGAAAGCGATTGTGTCCGCTTCGCTGATCGAGCTGTATGCACTGCTGGGATTTATTGTGTCCTTCCTGATTGTCATCAATATTTGATTGGAAAGGGTTGAGAAGATGGGCGGTTTAGAGTGCATCACCGGGGAAATCATTGAAGAGGCGCGCCGGGAGGCGGAACGGATCCTGCGCAAGGCGGACAACGAAGTAGAAAAAATTGCAGCCGCCGGACGGGCTGAGGCGGAAAAGCGGCGCGCCGAAGCAACGCGCGAAACTGCGCAGGAATTGGGAAAACGGCGGGCGATGGCCGTGGCTTCCAGCCGGCAGGAGCGGCGGCAGATTTTGCTGCAAACACGTATGGAGGCCATTCGGGAAGCGGTTGCCGCGGCGAAGCATACCATTTATACAATGGAAGGGCAGCCGTATTTTGAACTGCTAATGCAGCTGTTCCGGAATTACGCCCAGGAGGAGGACGGGGTGATCCTGTTTTCTGAAAGGGATTTGGCGCGCATGCCGGACGGGTTCATTGAAAAGCTGAACGGGACGCTGGAAAGGGGCTCTGTGGCCTTGGGCACACAGCCGGCAGACATTGAATACGGTTTTATTATCCGTTACGGGGATATTGAGCAGAATTGCTGTATTGAAAGCATTTTTGAAGAGAAAAAAAATGTGTTGGAGGACCGCATCAACCGGTGCTTTGAGGATGGGGTGGACGCATGAACGATCTGGAATACGCCTTTGCGGCGGCGTATATTAAAACCATTGCGAATAAAATGCTCACCCGGAAGGATTTGGAACAGCTGATGGGCTTTGGCACGGCGGAAGAGGCTATAAAATTCTTAAAAGACCGCGGTTATGGCGGCAAATCAGACGGAGACGGACGGCTGGAAGGGCTTTTGCAGCGGGAGCTGGAAACGGCCTGGCAGGAGGCATACAGCGTGCTGACGGAAGGCGCGCCTGTGGATATCCTGCTGTATCAAAACGATTTTCATAATTTAAAAACTGTTTTGAAGGCGATGATGTCCAACGCGGCGTGGGAGGAATTGGTTATCAGGCCGTGTATTGTGGAACCGCAGGAGCTGTATGACGCGGCGGTCACTGCGGATTTTGGCGGCCTGCCGGAATTTATCAGGGATACCGCGGAGCAGGCCTATGAACGGATTACTTCTTCCAACGACGGGCAATTGACCGAATTATTGATTGACAAGCAGGCCTTTGCCGTCATGCGGAAACGCGCCGGGGACAACCGGTTTTTGGCGGGCTGGGTGGAACTGAACATATTCCTGGCGAATTTAAAAACGGCGGTGCGCGGCGCTTACACGGGGAAAACCGCCCAGTTTTTGGCGGGGGCGATGCTCCCATCCGAACAGATACAGGCGGAGCGGCTTGCAGCTGCGGCCGCAGAAGGAATTGACGCAGTTTTGGCATTGATCGAGGCGGGCGGATATGCTGCGGCGGCGGAGCGTGCGCGGGAATCCATGAGTGCGTTTGAAAAGTGGTGCGACGATCAGCGTATGGAATATTTGAAGGACTATAAAAATAACAGTTTTGGCGTTGAACCGATCCTGGCGTTTCTGATTGGGAAGCAATCCGAAATCCAGGCGGTGCGCATGATTGTGTCGGGAAAGGAAAACCGCATCCCGGAGGAATTGATCAGAGAAAGGCTGCGTGAGCTGTATGTATAAAATCGGTGTAATCGGCGACTATGACAGCATCTGCGGCTTTGGTGCGCTTGGGCTTGACATTTACCCTGCCGGAAGTGCGGAAGAAGGCGCAGCCCTCTTAAAACGCCTGGCCGGGGGAGAATATGGCATCCTCTATGTGACAGAGCCGCTTATAGAACAGCTGCCGGAGCTGTTTGAAAAATACCGGCAGCGGCGGGTTCCGGCGGTTATACCCATTCCCTCCAGCCGGGGCGCGACGGGGTTCGGCGTGGCGCAGGTGAAGCGGTATGTGGAGCAGGCAGTGGGGTCTGACATTATATTTAACGAGGATTGATGCACCTTAATTTTGGAAAGGAACGGGTTTGAATATGAGTGAGCGTACAGGAGTCATTAAAAAAGTGTCCGGGCCGCTGGTCGTTGCCGACGGGATGCGCGACGCGAATATGTATGATGTGGTGCGGGTATCACGGTATGGATTGATTGGGGAAATCATCGAGATGCGGGGCGACCGGGCATCGGTACAGGTCTATGAAGAGACCTCCGGGCTGGGGCCGGGCGAAGCGGTGGTATCCACCGGCGCACCGCTGAGCGTGGAACTGGGGCCGGGGCTGATCCGCAGTATTTACGATGGCATCCAGCGTCCGTTGGACGCCATCATGGAGCAGGCGGGCACAAATCTGGAACGCGGCATCAGCGTCCCGGCGCTGAAACGGGACATAAAATGGGAATTCAAGCCCATCAAAAAAGCGGGCGACCATGTGGTCGGCGGCGACGTGCTGGGAACGGTACAGGAGACCGATGTGGTGGAGCACAAAATCATGGTGCCGCCCAATATGGAGGGAGCGCTTATATCCTTGCAGGCAGGCAGCTTCACGGTGGAGGACGTCATCGGGACGCTGAAGAATCAAAAAGGCGAAACGGTGGAACTGAAATTGATGCAGAAATGGCCCGTCCGCGTAGGGCGGCCATATAAAGAGAAGCTGTCGCCGGACGTGCCGCTGGTGACCGGGCAGCGCGTCATTGATACGCTGTTCCCGATTGCGAAAGGCGGCGTGGGGACAGTGCCCGGGCCGTTTGGCAGCGGGAAAACCGTCGTCCAGCATCAGCTGGCAAAATGGGCGGATGCGGACATCGTGGTATACATCGGCTGCGGCGAACGCGGCAATGAGATGACGGACGTATTGAACGAGTTCCCGGAGATCCGCGACCCGCGGACGGGAAAAACACTGATGGAGCGTACGGTATTGATTGCGAACACTTCGGATATGCCCGTTGCGGCGCGGGAAGCCTCCATTTATACCGGCATCACCATTGCGGAGTATTTCCGCGACATGGGCTACAGCGTGGTGCTGCTGGCGGATTCCACCTCCCGCTGGGCGGAAGCGCTGCGCGAGATGTCCGGGCGGTTGGAGGAAATGCCAGGCGAGGAAGGATATCCGGCATATTTGGGAAGCCGGCTGGCAGGATTTTATGAGCGTGCGGGACGGGTGCTCTCCATCGGCGGGGAAGCCCGGCAGGGCGCGTTGAGCATCATCGGTGCGGTATCGCCCCAGGGCGGCGACATCTCCGAGCCGGTATCCCAGGCGACGCTGCGGATTGTGAAGGTGTTCTGGGGGCTGGATTCCCAACTGGCATACCGCAGGCATTTCCCAGCAATCAACTGGCTGAAGAGTTATTCGCTGTATCTGGACATGATGGAGAAGTGGTACGCAGAACAGGTTGCGCCGGACTGGATGCCGCTGCGCAATGAACTGATGCGGCTGCTGCAGGAGGAAGCGGAGCTGGATGAAATCGTGAAGCTGGTCGGCATGGACGCGCTCAACGCCCATGACCGTATGAAGCTGGAGGCGGCGCGTTCCATCCGTGAGGATTATCTGCACCAGGATGCGTTCCAGGAAGTGGACACCTATGCATCGCTGCCGAAACAGCGGCTTATGATGCGGTTGATTTTGGATTATTACGAGATGGCGGTGGCCGCTGTGGATGCGGGCGCCAATATGCAGAAAATTATCGACATCCCAATCCGGGAGCGGATCGGGCGGATTAAATATGTTGCGGAGGCGGATGTGCAGGCGGAATATGACGCCATCCTGGTCGAGCTTCAGAAGCAAATTGACGAAATCAAAGAGAACGGTGGGGAATAAGGATGCCGAAAGAATACAGAACCATACAAGAGGTGGCGGGGCCGCTGATGCTGATTCGCGGCGTGACGGACGTCACCTATAATGAACTGGGTGAGATTGAACTTGCAAACGGCGAAAAACGCCGTTGCCGTGTGTTGGAAATCAACGGCACGGATGCGCTGGTGCAGTTGTTTGAAAACAGCGCGGGCATCAATTTATCCGACAGCAAGGTGCGTTTTTTGGGGCACGGGATAGAGTTGGGCGTATCCGAGGATATGCTGGGACGTGTGTTTGACGGGCTGGGGCATCCGAAAGACGGGCAGGTGGACATCCTGCCGGCCAAGCGGCTGGACGTGAACGGCGTCCCCATGAACCCCGCCGCGCGGAACTACCCGGAGGAATTTATCCAGACCGGCGTCAGCGCCATCGATGGGCTGAATACGCTGGTGCGCGGGCAGAAGCTGCCGATTTTCTCAGGCAGCGGCCTGCCCCATGCAAATCTGGCGGCGCAGATCGCCCGCCAGGCGAAAGTGCGCGGCACGGACGAGAAATTTGCCGTGGTTTTTGCGGCAATTGGGATTACGTTTGAAGAGGCGAATTTCTTTATTGAGGATTTCAAGCGCACGGGCGCTATGGAGCGGACGGTATTGTTCATCAACCTGGCGAATGACCCCGCCATCGAGCGTATCGCCACGCCGCGTATGGCTTTGACGGCGGCGGAGTACCTGGCCTTTGATTTGGGGATGCATGTGCTGGTCATTATGACGGATATCACCAATTATGCCGATGCGCTGCGGGAGGTGTCCGCAGCACGGAAAGAGGTGCCGGGGCGGCGCGGGTATCCCGGCTACATGTACACGGACCTTGCATCGCTGTACGAGCGCGCGGGACGGCTCAAGGGCAAGGACGGCAGCATCACGCTGATCCCGATTTTGACCATGCCCGAGGACGACAAGACCCATCCGATCCCAGACTTGACAGGGTATATCACGGAAGGGCAGATCATCCTGAGCCGTGAGCTGTACCGCAAGAATATTGCACCGCCGATTGACGTGCTGCCGTCTTTGTCACGATTGAAGGACAAGGGCATCGGCAAGGGCAAAACGCGGGAGGATCATGCGAATACCATGAACCAGTTGTTTGCCGCTTATGCCCGCGGGAAAGAAGCCAAAGAGCTGATGGTGATTTTGGGCGAGGCGGCGTTATCGGATGTGGATAAATTATACGCGCAGTTTGCGGATGAATTTGAAAAGCAGTATGTATCCCAGGGGTACACCGCGGACAGGAGTATTGAGGAGACGCTGGAAATCGGTTGGAAATTGCTTTCCATCCTGCCCAGGAGCGAATTGAAGCGGATCAAGGACGAATATCTGGACCGGTATTACGGCAAGTGAGGTGACGGCTGATGGCACAATTGAATGTAAACCCCACGCGCATGGAGCTGACGCGCCTGAAAAAAAGCCTTGCCACAGCCCTGCGCGGCCACAAGCTGCTCAAGGACAAGCGGGATGAGCTGATGCGCCAGTTTTTAGATATCGTGCGGGAGAACAAACGCCTGCGGGAGCGGGTGGAAGCGCAATTGGCACAGGCGAACCAATATATGGCAGTGGCGGGCGCTGTCATGCAGCGGGAGGCATTGGCGTCCGCGCTGCTGATGCCCAAGCAGGGCGTGACGCTGGAAATCGGCACGAAGAATGTGATGAGCGTGGATATTCCGACGTTTGCCACGAAAACCCGCACCAGCGGCGAAGGGGATATTTATTCCTACGGATACGCGTATACAAGCGGTGATTTGGACAAGGCGGTATCCATCCTGTCCGCCGCGCTTCCGGATTTGCTGAAGCTGGCGGAACATGAAAAGGCGGCGCAGCTGATGGCATCGGAAATTGAGAAGACGCGGCGGCGCGTGAATGCGCTGGAATATGTGATGATCCCGAATTATCAGGACACGATCCGCTATATCACCATGAAGCTGGATGAAAACGAGCGCAGCAACCTGACCCGGCTGATGAAGGTCAAGGATATGATGATTGAGGAAACCATTGAGGCAAAGCACAATTCTTCATAAAATCAAAAAAGAGATGGCGAGCCATCTCTTTTTATGTACGCTCCAACAGGCCGTTATAGTATGCCACAAGCTCCGGATAGCTTTTGAGGCCGTGCTTGCCCTTCAGCGTCAGGGCGTAAATTCCCTTTTCGACCCTGTAAAACCAGCCGTAGTAATTGCCGCGCAGGGCATTGGCAACATCCTTGCGGTCAAGCCCGTATGCACTGATGGCCTTGGGGGACATCTCGCCGAACTTTGTGAGGATACAGGCGATTTTGACACAGCGTTCGGTGTAACCGGTGATGATTTTTTGTTGGGTGACGCCTCCGTGGTTCAATTCCACGCTGCGGGAATTGTGCTCTTTTAAAAGCTGCGCCCGCTTTTTGGGATTCAGCTTCACGCCTGTAAAGGGCTGCGGGTCTAACACCACTTCTGCAAAGGAATTGCCCTCCAGTAAGTTGACGAAAATCAAGCCCAGTTCCAGTTTTTTCAAGAGGTACAGGGTATCGGCAAAGGCGCGGGGCTTATAATTTTTTGGTTTGGGCACCGCCACATACACGCTTGCGCCCAGCTTCTGGCGGGACACCGCCTGTGCCAGCAGCGGTGCGCTCAGGGAACGTTTCAGCTCAATGACCAGGAGGTCGTCCCCTTTGGTGGCGGTGACGTCGCAGTGTACGACCTCGGCATGCACCAGATAGCCCAATTCTTCAAGCAGGCGGCGCACCGGGGGGAATAAATCAGATTCTTTCATGCTTCATGCTCCAAAACAATGCTCCCGATTTCCGGACGGTTGAAAAAGCGCGGGATGACCATCGGGTTACCGATGCCCCGGTTGACAATCATGACCGTGCCGCCGTTTTCATACCGTCCGCCGAAATATTTCGGGAAAAACATTTTGGAATTTTCCGACAGGCTGGAACGCGGCGCTAATACCCCGCCCACGCCGGGAATGCGGAACTGCCCGCCGTGCATATGCCCCGCGAGGATGAGGTCGAAGCCCTGATCCTTGAGCCGGTCAAGGGAACTGGCACGGTGGAACAGCAAGAGCTCGTAGCCGTCATAAGGCCCCAGAGTGTTCAGGGACTGCGCCAGTTTTTTTGCCATCAAGTCTTTGTCGCGGGTGAAAGGGTCTTCAATGCCGCTGATGGCGATTTTGGCACCGCTGCGTTCGAGTTCCACCCGTTCGTCCTGCAAAAATATGCCGCCCCGGGCGCGGCAGGCCGCAACCAGATCCTTATAATCCGTCCGCCATACATCGTGGTTGCCGGAAACCATATAACAGGGCGCAATTTTCAAAAGCTGCTCCAAAAGATGGATGAATGCATCAAAAGAGCCGGTATCATGGGCCAGGTCGCCGGTGATGACGATGATATCCGGGAATTCCCCGCGGATCTCGTTGACAAGGCCCGGCGTGGTATCACAGTGGAAGTCTGATATATGGACGATGCGGAACCCGTCAAATTCCTTGGGAAGGGACTTTTGCTTCACATGGTAATGCGTCACCTCCAAACGGTTATCCAGCCCGTTTGCCAGCAACAGTGCTCCGCCGATGACGGCGAGCTTCGAAAATTTCCCCATGGTTACACCTCTTGCTTCATGATTGATACTACATAATTGATACTATTATACCACCAACATCCAATTTATACAACAGAAAATTGGCACATATCATATTGTATTTTTTTTTTAATTGTGATAAAATATGACAGTATTCTTTTTTGATGGAGGGACTATGGCGGACTATGTGGAAGCTTCTGAGCTTGAACGGCAGAAGCGGTATATGATAAAAATCAAAGCGTCCAACGAGCGGTTCCGCGCACGTACCGGGCGCGCGCCCGTCGCTGTGACACAGACGTACGGCTGCCAGCAGAATGAGAACGATACGGAACGCATCCGCGGGATGCTCCAGGAGGCCGGGTACCAGTTCGGGGACGATGAAAAAACCGCCGATCTGGTGATCTACAATACCTGCGCAGTGCGGGAAAACGCCGAGCAGAAGGTGTTCGGCAGGCTGGGGATTTTAAAGCATCTCAAGGAGCGGCGCCCGGAGCTGGTGATTGGGTTGTGCGGCTGCATGGTGCAGCAGGGGCATATCGCTGAAAAAATCAGGGAAACCTACAAGCATGTGGATCTGGTGTTCGGCACTCACGCGCTCTATAAGCTCCCGGAATTGCTGTACCGGGCGCTGACGGAGAACCGGGCGGTCATCGACGTTGAAAATTCGGATGGACGCATTGCCGAGGAATTGCCGATTTTGCGGGAATCCGGCAGCAAGGCGTGGGTTTCGGTGATGTACGGCTGCAATAATTTCTGCTCCTACTGCATCGTGCCCTATGTGCGCGGGCGGGAACGGTCGCGTACACCGGAGGCAGTGCTTTCGGAAATCCGTTCGCTGGCGGCATCGGGCGTGACGGAAATTTGCCTGTTGGGGCAGAATGTGAATTCCTACGGCAAGGATTTGGAAAGACAGGTTGATTTTGCAGACCTTTTGCGGATGGTGAATGGTGTGGAGGGCGTGGAGCGCATCCGGTTTATGACGTCCCATCCCAAGGATTTCGGCGCGCGGCTTTTAGAGGCGATGGCGGAATGCGAAAAGGTGTGCCCCCAGCTGCATCTGCCGTTTCAGGCCGGTTCCGACAAGGTATTAAAGGACATGAACCGCCGGTATACAAAGGCGGAATATCTGGAAAAAATTGCCGCGGTGAAACAGCAGATCCCGGGGGTTGCGCTGTCGTCCGATGTGATTGTCGGGTTCCCGACAGAGACCAACGAGGATTTTGAAGAAACACTGGACGTGCTGCGCCGGGCGGAGTTTGACAGCATTTTTTCGTTCATTTATTCCAGACGGGAGGGAACGCCGGCGGCAAAGCTTACACCTGTGCTTTCGGAGGAGGAAATCCACCGCAATTTTGAGCGGCTTTTGGAGGTGCAGAATGAAATATCCAAGAAAAAGAATGACGCATACGTCGGCAGGGTTGAACGGGTTTTGGTAGACGGGCCCAGCAAAACCGACCCTAGCGTCCTTTCCGGACGCACGGCAACCGGAAAAATCGTGAATTTTAAAGGCGGCGCGGAGCTGACAGGGCGGTATAAGGGTGTGCGGATCACGCAGGCGCATACCTGGAGCTTGAACGGGGAACTGGTAGAGCATCAATAAATTTTATAAAGGAGCAATTACAATGACTATATTGGAAAAAGCACATGAGTTGGGAGCAATGATTCAGGAGAGCCCGGAGATGGCTGCGATGAAACAGGCAGAGGAGGCCCAGGCGGCGGATGAAACCGCCCAGACCCTGCTGCAGGAGTTCAATTTAAAGCGTATGAACCTGGCGCGTGACATGCAGGCGGGAAAGATTGAACAAAAGGAAGCCGTTAAGCTGAATAACGATGCGTTTGATGCGATGGTGGAAAAAAGCGCGGTCATCAAAAATTATATTGAAGCGAAAAAGGCCTTTGACGCACGGATCAACGAAATCAACGGCATTTTGAATTTCTATATCACCGGGCAGGAACCGGGCTGCACCCATGACTGCAGCACCTGCGGAGGCTGCCATTAATCCGGCCCGGTTTGGAGGGAGTTATGGAACAGGAACAGATGACGCCCATGATGCGCCAGTATTTAAAAACGAAGGAACAGTATAAGGATTGCATCCTCTTTTACAGGCTCGGCGATTTTTATGAGATGTTCTTTGACGATGCGATCCTTGTTTCGCGGGAACTGGAAATTACGCTGACGGGGAAAAACTGCGGGCTGGAGGAACGCGCGCCCATGTGCGGCGTCCCTTTTCACAGCGCCGACACCTATATTGCCCGACTGATCGCAAAGGGCTATAAGGTCGCCATATGCGAGCAGCTGGAGGACCCGCGGCTGGCAAAGGGTATTGTGAAGCGGGACGTCATCCGGGTGGTGACGCCCGGGACGCTGGTGGACGAACACATGCTGGACGAAAAAAAGAACAATTACCTCTGTGTCGCATATAAAAATGACAAGGGGTTCGGCCTGGCATTTTCCGATATTTCCACAGGGGAAATCTATGCCACCACCATGGCCGGCGCCAGCTACGCGGAGAATGAAATCGCGCGGTATGCGCCGGCGGAGATCATCGTAAACGCCGCGGCGCAGGCGGAGATCGGGGTAACGGTCACAGACAGGCTCGGCGTGAAGCCCGAAGTGCGCGAAGAGGATTTTTTCTCCAGCTACACCATGGAGGAACAGGTGCTGCTGCAATTCCGTGCCGCCCAGCTGTCAGATATCGGGCTGTCAGCCGACGGGCTGGACACCATTGCCGTGTTCGGGATGCTTCAATATTTGGAGCACACCCAAAAGGGCCGTGTGGCATATATCGACCATCTGGAATTATACGCCGTTTCGGAATTTATGGAGATCGACCTCGCCACCCGGCGGAACCTGGAAATTACAGAAACCATGCGCGACAAGAGCAAGCGCGGATCGCTTTTGTGGGTGCTGGATAAAACAAAAACCTCCATGGGCGCGCGCAAGCTGAAGCAATGGCTGGAAAAGCCGCTGGTGAACCCTATTGAAATCAATAACCGCCTGTATTCGGTGCAGGAATTGTTTGACAACCGCATGCTGCGGGACGATTTGGCGGAGCTGTTATCCGGCATCTATGATATGGCCCGGATTTTGAGCAGGGTGTCTTTGGGGACGGTATCCCCCAGGGATTTGATTTCCCTGAAGCTGTCGCTGGAGAAACTGCCGGAGCTGGGGGCGCTTTTACACAATGCGAAATCCCCGCTGCTATCCACCATTTCAAAAAAACTGGATATCATGGAGGACGTCCGCACGCTGCTGGAGGCGGCTATACAGGATGAACCGCCGCTGACCTTCAAAGACGGCGGCGTGATCCGCGACGGATACCACGAGGAAGTGGACAAGCTGCGCCGGGCCATGACCGAAGGGAAGACCTGGATCGCGCAGGCGGAAGCCCAGGAACGGGAGGAAACGGGTATCAAGAACCTGCGGATTGCATATAACAAGGTCTTTGGATATTACATAGAAGTGACAAAATCCAATTTGAAGGACGTGCCGGATACTTATATCCGCAAGCAGACGCTGACGAATTGCGAGCGGTTCATCACACCGCGGCTGAAGGAAATTGAGGAATTAATCCTGGGCGCTTCAGAGAAAATCAGCGGGCTGGAGGCCGCGCTGTTTGAAGAGGTGCGTAAGCAAGTGGAAGCACAGACAGACCGGCTCAAAGCGGTGTGCGAGACGATTGCGACAGTGGACGTCCTCGCGGCGCTGGCGGAGGTGGCCTACAAGAATGATTATGTGATGCCGGAAATGACGGAGAGCGGGGAGTTGACCATTCGCGACGGGCGGCATCCGGTGGTGGAGCGGATGCTGCGGGACACGATATTTGTGCCCAATGACGCGCACCTGAATACTACCGATTCCAGGATGATTATTCTCACCGGGCCGAATATGGCGGGGAAATCCACTTTTATGCGCCAGGTGGCGCTGATCACGCTGATGGCGCAGATCGGCAGCTTTGTGCCCGCATCCTACGCGCGCATGGGGACGGTGGACAAAATCTTTACGCGCGTCGGCGCATCCGACGACATCGCTGCCGGGCAGAGCACGTTTATGCTGGAAATGGTGGAGGTGGCGGGGATCCTGAAAAACGCCACGGCAAAATCCCTGGTGATCCTCGATGAAATCGGGCGGGGCACCAGCACCTACGACGGGCTGTCTATCGCATGGGCGGTGGCGGAGTTTATGCAGGACAAGAAAAAAATCGGCGCGAAAACGTTGTTTGCGACACATTATCACGAATTGACGGAATTGGAGGACAAGCTGGACGGGGTGCGGAATTTCCGCATTTCCGTGAAAAAACGCGGCGACGATATCACGTTTTTGCGTAAAATTGTACCGGGCGGTGCGGACGACAGCTTCGGGATCGAAGTGGCGGCGCTGGCGGGCGTTCCCAATGAGGTCGTGCGACGCGCAAAGGAAATCCTGAAAAAGATTGAAGAAGAAGATTTGAACGGCGCGTATAAAGTGAAAAAGAAGCAGCGCGAGGCGCCCCAGTTCCAGATCGGATTTGAGGAAAACGCCGCGCTGGAAATTGCAGAGGAACTGAAAACCTTGGACGTCACAACGTACACGCCCATTGAGGCGTTAAACAAGCTATACGAGCTGACGAAAAAAGCGAAGGGCGATCTATAAAAGAAAGGCGGTGGGATGCATGGGCGTTATCAATGTGTTGAGCACAGAGGTTTCCAACCAGATTGCTGCGGGCGAGGTTGTGGAACGGCCGGCGTCCGTTGTCAAGGAGCTGGTGGAAAACAGCATCGATGCAGGCGCGACGGCGATCACCGTGGAAATCAAGAACGGCGGCAATACTTATATCCGTGTGGCAGACAACGGCTGCGGCATGGAATTGGAGGACGCGCGCATTGCGTTCCTGCGCCATGCCACCAGCAAAATCCATACGGCCAAGGATTTGGAGGCCATCCATACGCTGGGCTTCCGCGGGGAGGCGTTATCCAGCATCGGCGCGGTGGCGCAGATCGATTTGTTCACAAAGCGCCGCGGGGATGAGATGGGCGCGCATGTCATCTGCTCCGGCGGGGACATTGTCAACTGTGAGGAGGCGGGAACCGCCGACGGGACAACGCTGATTGTGCGCAATTTATTTTTCAACATGCCCGCCCGCATGAAATTTTTGAAAAAAGACGCCACGGAGGCCGCGCATATAGCGGATATCATGACGCGGTTTATTTTGGCGCGGCCTGAAATATCGTTTCGGTTTATGAATAACGGAAAAGAACAACTGTTCTCAGCGGGCGACAACAAACTGGAAAATTGTATTTATGCGGTGTATGGGAAGCAGTATGCAAAAGCGGCGCTGGCAGTCGCCTATGAGGACGGCGGCGTGCGGGTGTCGGGCGTGGTCGGCAAAGGCGAGGCCGCGCGGCCCAACCGCACGTATCAGAGCTTTTTTGTCAATAAGCGGTATATCAAGAGCCCCATGATGGTCCGCGCGCTGGAAGAAGCATTTAAAAACCGTATCATGATTGGAAAGTTCCCGGTAGCTGCGCTGAATATCGAGGTAGACCCGGCCCAGATCGATATCAACGTCCATCCGACAAAGTTAGAGGTGAAATTTTCTGACGACAGCATGATTTACCGCGCCGTGTATCATGCGGTGAAGAACACACTGTTTGCAGATGCATCCCGGCCGGCGGTGGAGCGGCCGGAGCCGCCTTTTACGGCGGATACGGCAAAAGTGAAGGGGCAGGTGGAGCTGGAACTGCCAAAAAACTGGCGCGACCCGCTGCCGGAGGCGGTGGAGGAGCGGATGACCACCACGGCAAAGCCCAAGCGCCAGCCGGATTTGGGTACGTATAATTTGGAACATTCTGCGGAATATTTTCAAAGGAAGCAGGAACAGGCCGCGCAAATCGACCGCTATATGGAGCAGATGCGTGCGCGGCTGGAACAGACGGCGCCGCCTGTACAGCAGGAGCCTGCGCCCGTTCCGGAGCCGGAAGTGGTTCCGGCTCCGCAGAAGGATATGCCGGTGCGGGTGATTGGGCAGGTATTTGACACCTATGTGCTGGCGGAACGCGGAGAAGAGCTGCTGATTATTGACCAGCACGCGGCCCATGAACGGCTGAAGTTTGAGGAATTGAAGGCGGAGCTCGCAAAGCGGGAAATCCACCCGCAGATGCTTTTGACACCTGTGATTGTGGAGCTGTCTGCGGTGGAGTATGCGTTATATTGTGAAAATGCAGGCCTGTTTGCAGAGATGGGGTTCGAGATGGAGGAATTCGGGGACCGCTCTGTAATCATCCGTGCGACGCCAAAGGCGGTGGACGAAGACGAACTGCGGCAATTGGTTGTGGAACTGCTGACCAATATCGGCGAAAACAAACGGGATGTGATTACCGCCCGGGATGAACGGCTGCTGTACACCATTGCCTGCAAGGCGGCAATCAAAGCGAACCATCCTATGAACATGCGCGAGCTGGAGGCGCTGGTAGAAGCGGTGCTGTCTTTGGAAAACATCAATACCTGCCCCCACGGGCGGCCCATTGTAATTACCATGAGCGAGAAGGAACTGGAAAAGGAATTTGGAAGGATTATCTGATGGAGAAGATACCTGTAATTGTGGTCGCGGGGCCGACTGCTTCCGGCAAGACCGCGCTGGCGG
Organism: Candidatus Avimonoglobus intestinipullorum; assembly: GCA_018714645.1. Classification (GTDB taxonomy): domain Bacteria; phylum Bacillota; class Clostridia; order UBA1381; family UBA1381; genus Avimonoglobus; species Avimonoglobus intestinipullorum. The sequence continues at coordinate 26,579 of DVND01000189.1, read as the reverse complement.
TGGAGCTGGCGAAACGGCTGGATGGGGAGATTATCTCCGCTGACAGCATGCAGATTTATAAATACATGGATATCGGGACCGCAAAGCCTACGCCGGAGGAACGGGCCGGCATCCCCCATCATTTGATGGATTTTTTAGACCCCGGCGCGCCGTTTTCCGTTGCGGAATTTGTGGAACTGGCGCATCAGGCCGCCGCAGACATCCACAACCGCGGAAAGCTTCCGATCCTTGCAGGCGGGACGGGGCTTTATATCGAAGCGTTTATTAACGATGTGGCGTTTAGAAAAGATGACGGGGATCCGGAACTGCGCGGGATGCTGCAATATATTGCAGATGTGCAGGGCGCGGAGGCGCTGATGGAGCTGCTGCAGGGATTTGATCCCGCTTCGGCAGAGCGGCTGCATCCGAATAACCGGCGCAGGATCATCCGTGCGATTGAGTTTTATTTGATGACAGGCACGCCGATTTCGGCGCATCAGGAGGAGACGAAACAAAAGGAAAGCCGGTACGCGCCGCTGTTTCTCGCGGTGGAGTGGGAGCGGGCGGAATTATATGCGCGCATTGACAAGCGCGTGGAGCTGATGGTGGAAGCAGGGCTGTTCGACGAGGTGCGGAAGCTGGCGGGGATGGGATACCGCAAGGCGATGCTGTCCATGCAGGGGATTGGATACAGGCAGGTGCTGAATTATCTCCGCGGATTTGCGACGAAGGCAGAAACAGTCCGTATTATCCAACGGGATTCCCGCCGGTATGCAAAGCGGCAGATGACCTGGTTCCGGCGCGAAAAACGGATCTATTGGCTGAAAGCCGGAGAAGGGCTGGCAGACCGGGCGATGGAACGCATCACAGAGGCCGGGTTTTAAGAGGCAGGGGACTGCTTCTTTTTTGTTGGGGTTCCAATTTGACAGGGCTGTTTATAGTTGTTGGCAGGCTGTTTCAACCCCTGCCGATCCATTTTATAGTTGTTGGCGGGCCAGTTTCGGCCTCGTCGGGTAATTTGATCTTGAAAAGCTTTCCCTTTCTCCGCGTTATAAAAAACGGGCGGGGTGGTTTCGACCCCCGCCATGCAATTTTATTCCCTGAATTTATTTTCCTTATCCCCACGAGTACCTTTTCTCACGAGCGAGAAAAGGTACCAAAAGCGCCCGTCCTGCGGACAGCTACTCCGCGCCTCAGGTAAAAAGTGGTTTTTCCTGATTTTATGCGCTCTGCGGAGCGCTCGGAAAAAACAAATTTTGACATTCTGAACAACGCTTTAGCGTTGTAGGCGTGTTGCGAAGCAACAAACGCCGTAACAAAAGCCCCACCCGATGCGACAGGGCGCGCCGGTGGAGTCCGCCGGCGCGCCAATGGGGCAAAGGGGAATAAAATTATTTTCCATCTAAACAATATTCTATCATACTTACAATAACACCGCTGAATGTTGTACCATGTTTAGCAGCCATTTCTTCTATCTTTTTTGCAAGTTCTTCGGGAAGATACACAGACTTTGTTATTTTAGGATATTTTTTATTGAAGTCTTTTAATTCAAAAGCCATTTCAATCACCTCTCATATATATCTTAATGCAAAAAACATTGGAAATATACATTGGATATCCATTGTAATTATAATAGAAAACTATTGTAATTTATAAAAAAGTATGTTATAGTGTGAAGGGAGGTGAACAAGATGGAAAATAAGGAACGCGAAGAGGAACAGAAAAGTCGGGAACTGTATGAAGAAATAATAAAAAATATGGAGAAACCATGTGTAACCGTACAAGTGGACGTTGATAGAGACCTTTATGAAAAGTTTAAATACAGTATAGATGGCTGGAAAATTGGGAAGCGTAAAATGAGAGTGAAAGATTTTTTTATAATGATGATTGAAGAACTGGTTATCCTACATGAAAAAGAACATGGAGAAATTACAGAAGAACAGCTGCAGGAATATCGAAAACGGTTTAAAAAGTATAGGTAAAAAGGCAGGGGATGCCTGCTTTTTTATGTTTGCACCCCACCCCTCCCTTCAATGGAAGGACAAACAAAACGGAAGGAAAATCACTTTTTACCTGAGGCGCGCATAAAAAGGCACTTTTGGGTACTTTTCCTGCCCGAGGAAAAGTACCCCGAGGGGATGGGGAAAATAAATTCAGGGAATAAGACTTCATGGCGGGGGCCGGAACTGGCCCGCCAACAAATATAAAATGGATAGGCGGGGGCGAAACCACCCCGCCTGTTTTTACAAAGCGGATAGATAAAGGCCAAAACCAGTCTGTCCGCAGAATAAACGGACACCCATCCAGTATATCCGCCTTTGTGAGCTCATACAATAAACTGAGGTGGTATGAAATGATCAGAGCATGCGATTTAAAACAGCGGGAAGTCATCAACGTTGCCAATGCGGAACGCCTGGGCTATATCTACGACGTGGATGTGGATTTTGAAACGGGGAAAATCAATTCCATTATTATCCCCAATAAAAGCGGGATGCTGGGCATGTTTGGCAAAAAGAACGACTATGTCGTCCCTTGGGACAGGATTGTGGCCATCGGGCCGGAAATCGTGCTTGTGCGGCTGGACGGACTGGATATTGTGCGGCAATTTTAGAGTTGCAAAGATGGGAAATTTATGTTAAAATACGCATGGTTTCTATATCCGTTTGGAAGGAGCATTGCAAATGATAAAGAAAATGGCGGGCCTGCTGGCCTGTATTGCAGGGGCCATGCTGTGCATATGCGCCGCTTCTGCGAAGGACGCCGCGCCGTACCATGCCTTTGCAGGGCGGCTGCGGGTGGCGGTGGAGGAATGCGGGCTGTATGAGGATACGGAGGACTACTGGGATTATTACGACCGCGGCGGCGTCGCATATGCAGCGCTGGTCGATTTTAACGGCGACGGGCAGGAGGAGCTGTTCTATATGTACGGCATCCCCCGTTCCGAGAGCTATGAGGGGACGATCTATCAGTACCGGTATGCGGTGTGGGGATATGAGAACGGGAGCGCGCGCCAGCTGGTAAACGCGCCGGTCAGCAGCACGGACTCCATTGCATCCATGATCCGCGTGAGCCTGTGTCCCCAGGATTTTGGCTATACCTATCTGGAGACCTTTGACGAATCGGAGTGGCTGGCGGCGACGTATTCTTTTTCCACCTATATGGACGGTGTGTGGAAAGAGGTTTCCAACCTGCGGAGCAGCTGGTATGAACAAGATTATGAGACGGTATATTACTATCAGTTGAATGGCGAGACCATATCGGAAGGGTATTTCCGCCAGTTAGACGCCCATTACCGGAAGCAGGCACAGGACATCACCCCGGCGGATTTCAGCGGCGCGGCGGTGGAGCGGCTGATCCAGCGTCTGGAAACGGCGGAGGATACAGTGGATATCTATGTAAATGGGACGCCGCTGTCCTTTGAGAGCCCGTCGGTGCTATTGAACGATACCACCATGGTGCCCATCCGTGCGGTGGGGGAGGCCATGGGCTGCGACGTCGTGTGGGACGGGGAGACCGGAAGCGTCATCATTGTGGGAGAGGGGCTGACAGCGGTGTTCGACGGGGCGGAGCTGTTGGTCAACGACACGGTGTACACCGTGACCCCGGCCCCTGTGCTGATCTACGATACCACGTATCTGCCGGTGCGTGTGCTGGAATATTTTGGGGCGTCCGTGGAATGGAGGCAAATGGATAAATCTGTATGGATTACCTATTAATTGTCATGGGATTGTAATCATTCTGTCATTGAAAAATAATAATAGTTCATATATAATACAAGCAGGAAGCGGGGTGCATGGGGATGAAATGTCCATATTGCGGATTTGAAGAAGGAAAAGTCATTGATTCCAGGCCGACGGAGGAGGGGTATGCCATCCGGCGGCGGCGGGAATGCCTGCGCTGCCAGAAACGGTTCACCACCTATGAAAAACTGGAAACCGTTTCGCTGGCGGTGATCAAGCAGGATAATTCGCGCCAGCAGTACGACCGGGAAAAGGTGCTGCGGGGGATCATCCGGGCCTGTGAGAAGCGGCCGATATCCCTGGCGCAGATGGAAAAGGTGACGGATGATATCGAAAGCGAGCTGTACCAGTCCATGGCGAAGGAAGTGACCAGCACCGAAGTTGGGGAGCGGGTCATGGATCATCTGAAGGAGCTGGACGAGGTGGCGTATGTGCGGTTTGCGTCGGTGCATAAGCATTTTGCGGATATCGAGGCGTTTATGGCAGAGCTGCAGAAATTGATAGATGAGAAAAAAGGGATGAACAAATAAATGAAGCAAAAGACGATTGCGGCAATTTCTACCCCGGCTGGGACGGGCGGAATTGCCGTTATCCGTATAAGCGGGGCGGAAGCCGTGGAGATTGCGGACCGTGTGTTCAAGGGAAAGGACAGGCTTTCGGAGGCCTTGACGCATACGGTGCACTATGGGCATATGATTGACCGGGACGGGGAAGTCATCGACGAGGTGCTGGTGAGCGTTATGCGCGCGCCGCGGACGTTTACCCGGGAGGATGTGGTCGAGGTGAGCACCCATGGCGGCATGCAGGCGCCGCGCAGGGTGCTGCGCGCTTTGATCGAGGCGGGGGCGGTTCCGGCGGAAGCGGGCGAATTTACCAAGCGCGCTTTTTTGAATGGGCGGATTGACCTGTCCCAGGCGGAAGCGGTCATCGATATCATCAACGCAAAAACAGAGCTGGCGCAGAAAAATGCGATTTCTCAGGCGGGGGGCGGCCTTGCCGCGGAGATCGGGGAGATACGCAGCGCGCTGGTGCGGCTGGCCGCGGGGATGCAGGTGGCCATCGATTATCCGGATGAGGATTTGGAGGATGTGACGCCGGAGGAGATGCAGCAGGTGCTGGCGGGCAGTCTGGCACAGGTGCAAAAGCTGCTGCGGACAGCCAGCAGCGGAAAAATCATCCGCGATGGGATTTCCACGGCCATTGTGGGCAAGCCCAATGTGGGGAAATCGTCGCTTTTAAACCGGCTGGCGCGGGAGGAACGTTCCATTGTGACCGACATTGCGGGGACGACGCGGGACGTGGTTGAGGAATATATCGACCTGGACGGCGTGATGCTGCGCCTGATGGATACTGCGGGCATCCGGCAGACGGAGGACGTGGTGGAGAAAATCGGCGTGGAGCGGTCGCTGCGTTCCATGGACGAAGCGGAACTGCTGCTGGTACTGTTGGACGCGGCGGCAGGGATAGACGAAGAGGATGAGGAGCTGCTGGCGCGCACCAGCGGCAGGAAACGGATTATCGTTGTGAACAAAACGGATATCGGCGGCGCGGCGCCGGCAGTGGAGGGCGCGGTGTATATGTCCGCCAAGACCGGCGAGGGCGCGGATGAACTCGCCGCCAAAATCAGAGAATTGTATGCCCTGGGCGATATCGGCGGCAATCACGGCGCCATCGTGACCAATATGCGGCATGTGGCGGCGCTGGCGGCGGCGGAAGCGGCGCTTGTCCGCGCGGCGGAGGCGCTTTCGGCAGGGATGCCGCAGGACATTGTTTCCATTGACATCAATATCGCCATTGAGGCGTTGGGGGAAATCACGGGGGAGACTGTATCAGAAGAGATTGTTGCCGCCATCTTCCATAATTTTTGCGTGGGCAAGTGAATAAATGTATAATTATGCACTTTTGCGGCAGAATCATGACTTTTTGTAAAATATCTATTGCATAAAGGTAAAATTTTTGTTATGATATAGCAGATGTGATATTTGATACCGGAAGGGGTGGAAACGGATGGAATGGTGGGATACATTCTTATATGAGTTTAACCGGACATTTATTGTGGACGACCGGTGGAAAATGTTTGCCAGCGGTTTGGGGAATACGCTGACCATCTGGTTTTTTGCAGTGTTGCTGGGGTTGGCGATCGGGACGCTGATTGCGTTTATGAAGCTCTCCAGGTTCAAGCCGTTTCAATGGATCAGCAATGTGTATATCGATATCATCCGCGGAACGCCGACCATGGTGCAGATTTTGATTATCTATAACATCATTTTTATGTCGGTGAATATCAGCCGGATGCTGGTGGCGGTTATCGCGTTTGGCATCAATTCCGGGGCGTATGTGGCGGAAATTATCCGCGGCGGGATTTTATCTGTCAATAAAGGGCAGATGGAGGCCGGCAGGTCGCTGGGGTTGAATCATGCGCAGACGATGTTTCATATTATTATGCCGCAGGCAGTGAAGAACATTCTGCCCGCACTGGGGAACGAAGCCATCGTACTGGCGAAGGAAACCTCCGTCATCGGCTATATCGCCAACGTGGATTTGACAGCGGCTGCGCTGAAGGTGCAAAGCCGTACGTACAGTTTTGTAATGCCGCTGATTGCCATCGCTGTGATTTATTACGTGGTGATTAAAATCATGACGATTCTTCTGAACCTATTGGAAAAACGCCTGCGCAAGGCGGATAACCGGTAGGTGGAAAGTGGGTGAAACGGATATGATTACAGTAAAAAACCTGCATAAATATTTTGACAAGTTGGAAGTATTGAAGGGGATTGACGAGCATATTGAGCAGGGGGAAAATGTGGTGGTAATCGGCCCGTCCGGTTCCGGGAAAAGCACGTTTTTAAGGTGCCTGAACCTGCTTGAAACCCCAACGAAGGGCGAAATATACATCGACGATGAATGCATCACTGCAAAGGGTGCAAACGTCAATAAAATCCGCGAAAAAATGGGGATGGTGTTCCAGCAGTTCAACCTGTTCCCGCATTTGCGCATCATGGATAACATCACGTTAGCGCCCATGAAGGTAAAGGGCTTGAAAAAGGATGAAGCGGAAGAGAAGGCAATTGCCTTGTTAAAAAAAGTGGGACTGGAGGAAAAAGCGCAGTCTTATCCGGCGCAGCTGTCCGGCGGGCAGCAGCAGCGCGTGGCGATTGCGCGGGCTTTGGCGATGGATCCGGAAATTATGCTGTTTGACGAGCCCACGTCTGCGCTGGACCCGGAAATGGTCGGGGAGGTGTTGGCGGTGATGAAGGACTTGGCGCTGGCAGGTATGACCATGGTAGTTGTGACCCATGAGATGGGGTTTGCGCGGGAGGTCGGAACACGGGTGTTGTTTATGGATCAGGGCGTGATTCTGGAGCAGGCGCCGCCGCGGGAATTTTTTGAGAATCCGCAGCATGAGCGGACGAGGACTTTTTTGAGTAAGGTCTTATAAACGTTCATAGCATCCGTTGGGTGTTTGATAGAAAGTTTTGTATTTTTTAGGAGGGAAAAACATGAAAAAAGGATTTTTGAAACTGATGGCGCTGTCTGTTGCCGCCGTGTTGAGCATGGGGATGCTGGCGGGCTGCGGCGAGGAGCAGGGGACAACAGATGAACAAGCTGGCGGCGGCACAAAGGATGTGCTGGTGATGGGTACAAATGCGGCATTCCCGCCGTTTGAATTTGTCGTTGGCGAAGGGCAGGGCCTGGTTGGCGAATTTGACGGGATTGACGTTGCCATCGCAAAAAAGATTGCGGACAAAATGGGTAAAGAGTTGCAAATTGAAGATATGAAGTTTGAAGGGCTGGTTGCAGCCGTCAATACCGGGAAGATCGATATGGCGGTTGCCGGGATGACCGTGACGCCAGACCGCCAGGAGAGCGTGGATTTTTCCGACACCTACTTCACTGCGAGCCAAGTGATGGTGGTACAGCCGGGGTCTGACATCAAGAGCGCTGAGGACATTAAAGAGGGCAAAAAAGTCGGCGTGATCATGGGATATACCGGGGACGGCATTGTGACAGATGATTTGGGCGTTGCAGAGGGAAATATCACGCGGTTGAACCGTGGCATCGATGCGGTACAGGACGTGAAGAATGGCAAGCTGGATGTGGTCGTTATTGACTCAGCAACAGGCAAGGCTTTGGCAGAAGAAAACGGCCTGGAGGTTGTAGAAGATCCGACAGTGTTTGAGACAGAAGAGTATGCAATTGCACTGCCTAAGGGCAACGAAGAGATGCTGAATACGGTCAATGAAGTTTTGGCAGAAATGAAAGCAAACGGTGAGATTGAAGAACTGGCGAAAAAATATAACTAATAAAAAAGCTGCGCTTTGCGCAGCTTTTTTATTGCGGGGAACCAAAGGTTCCCCGTTTTTTAATCCTTAAAAATTTTACCCAGCGCCAAAATTACAAAGAACAGGATTGCCATTACAATGAAAATGCCGAGCATCCCGTACAGCACCACGGGCAAGGTTTCAAGAAATGCGCCAAAATGCATAATTTTCATCCTTTCTTATGATAATAAACCGATAATCAGGCCGCCGGCGATCGCCGATGCAATTTGCCCCGCCACATTGGCGCTGACTGCATGCATGAGCAGGAAGTTGCTTTTATCCTCCTCCAGGCCGATTTTATGGATGACCCGGGCGGACATGGGGAACGCGGAAATCCCCGCTGCGCCGACCATTGGGTTGATTTTATGCTTGGTGAAAAGGTTCAGCACCTTTGCAAACAGTACGCCGCCCACCGTGTCAAAGATGAAGGCTACAAGCCCCAGCCCCATGATTAACAGGGTATTCAGGTTCAGGAACTGATCCGCCTGCATTTTTGTGGCAATGGTGATGCCCAGAAGCAGGGTAATCAGGTTTGCCAGTTCTTTCTGCGCGCTCTCAGACAGGCTCTTCAATACACCGCATTCGCGGATGAGGTTTCCAAACATCAGGAACCCGACCAGCGCCACGGAACGGGGCGCAAACAGGCCCGCAATCACCGTGATGATGATGGGGAACAGGATTTTTGTGGTCTTGGAAACCGTCCTGTTGGAGTAATCCATACGGATCATCCGTTCCTTTTTTGTGGTGATCCGTTTGATGACAAACGGCTGGATAATCGGTACCAGCGCCATATAGGAGTACGCGGCCACGATAATTGCGCCGATGTAGTTCGAGTTGAAATAGTTCGCTACGAAAATCGAGGTGGGGCCGTCCGCCGCGCCGATAATGCCGATGGAGGCCGCGTCCTTGACGTCAAACCCACACAGCACTGCTACGCTGAAGGTGAAGAAAATACCGAACTGCGCTGCCGCGCCGAAAAAGATCATTTTCGGGTTGGTCAGCAGCGGCGTAAAATCAATCATCGCGCCGATGCCGATAAACAGCAGCAAGGGGAACAGCTCCGTGGCGATTCCTGCATTGAACAGCGTGTCAATAGCGCCGACTTCGGTCACGCCGTCAACCAGCTGGGTCACCGCTCCGGAGAAGGGCAGGTTTACCAAAATCGCCCCAAAACCGATGGGCAGGAGCAGCGTTGGTTCCATGTCCTTTTTTATGGCCAGGTAGATCAGCACTGCGCCAATAACCCACATAACCACCTGCTGCCATTGGATATTCAACAGGTTTTCAAAAATCACTTCCATTATACCATCTTCCTTTCCATTTGGGCGCCGCGCGCGCTGTGTTTTTTACACAACAAAAAGACTTCCACGGAAAAAACCGTAAAAGTCTTGCTGTTTCAAGAATGCACGGGTCACAATGACCGGCCTGACGACGCATTCCACAGCTTCCGCTGCCAGCTACTCCCTTTTAACGCAATGATTATATCAGACCGCATGGACAATGTCAATGCAATTTGCAATTTTTTTTACCTCGTGGGCGCCGCCGGCAACCGGAACCAGAACCGCACGCCCGCCGCCGTGTTTTCCACGCCGTATTCCGCGTGGTGCAGGAGCAGGATGTTTTTCGCGATGGTCAGCCCCAGCCCGCTGCCGCCGTCCGTCCGCCCGCGGGATTTTTCAACCCGGTAGAAGCGGTCCCAAACCTTGGGCAGTTCCGCCTCCGGGATATGCGGTCCCTCGTTTTCCACGGAAACCTCTTCCGGGGTGACGGTGAAACGGATGGTTCCGCCGGATGCGGTATGGCGTATGGCGTTCGTGAGGAAATTCATAATAACCTGCTCTAACAGTACCTTGTCAAATTTCCGTTCAATGCGTTGTTCCGGCAGGTGCGCTGTCAGCTGCACGCCCTTGGAAGCACAGGCCGGCGCAATGATTTTCACGATGCTGTCGGCAAATGCCGTCAGGTCGTGCATTTTGAGATCCAGCTTCTGGGCGCCCGTTTTCAGCTTGGAGTTTTCCAGCATGTCCAGAATCAGCGCGTCCATTTTTGCCGTTTCGTCCACAATGACATGTAAGTACCGGTTTTGCTTCTCTTGGGAAACGCCGTCCAGCAGGCCTTCCGAATAGGCGCGGATGATGGCCAGCGGCGTTTTCAGCTCGTGGGAAACCGTGGCGACAAATTCCTTGCGCTGTTGTTCCAGCTCCCGCTCGCGGTTGATATCGCCCACCAGCTGTTCGTTGGTTTTGACCAGCTCGTCGATGGCGGCGTCCAGCTTTTCGGACATCAGGTTGACATGCAGCGCCAGATTGCCGATTTCATCCTCGGATTTTACGGCGCATTTGCGCGAAAAATCCAGATTGCTCATTTTTTTGGTGATATCGGTGATGCTTGCAATCGGCTTTGTGACCGTTCGGGAAAAAACAAGGGAAATTACAAGCGCCATCACCACCGTAAAGACAAACCATATCCCCACCAGGTCGCGGATGATGTTCACCGCTTCCGTGACGGAGCGCATGGGCGTGATTGCAAAAATAATTTCACGCGCGCCGTTGTTGTCAATCAGCTTTGCTACGACGGAATAGGTGTTGCCGCTCTCCGGGCTTTCATAGACATAATGCACGGGGCTGTCCAGCTCCATTTGAAAGCCGTTGTGGATGCGGACCATCCAGTCCATAGAAGCGCCGAAGGCTTCATTGCGCTGGATGCTCAGCCTGGAATTTTGCATGGTGGGCAAGGATATGGAATCCACCACGCCCGTGACCTGGAGCATGCTTTCAAAGTGGTTTTCTTCCCCGGGCCGGTCGTCCTGCCCCGGCCTGGGTGGCTGTGAAAAGGGCGGCACCTGCGTGGAAGTCCAGGTATTGCTGCCCGTACTGATGCTGTGGGGGATATAGAATTTGGAGCGGTGGGAATTGGTGTTATATTCCACCGTTACCGTATCCCCCTCTTTCAGATCCAGGTTTAAAAACGCATCGTCCCGGAAGGCATTGTCCAGCACAAACGTCATCTGTTCGCCCGAAGCGGCTGTAATGCGCAGCTCATAGGAAACCGTGTGCAGAATTTCATTGTTTTCATTGGAAACCATGATGAAGGAGTCGCTGTCATTGGAATAGCGCACGATGGATGCGTTGATGTCGTCGTCCGTGTCCAGCGTTTTATATTCCTCCGAAAATTCGTCAACAGTCTCAATCAAATTTTGCCGGATGGTGTAGGAATAGTATTTTTCAAAAAAGAACAGCTGTCCCAAAAATAAAAATGCCAGGAATAGGGAAAATACGAATATTGTGAGGATGAACAGCTTTTTGGAGATGGAGAGCCTGCTCCAGAGTTTTTTCATACGGCGCCCCCCTTTGCTTGTTTATTCTTCGGCGGTTTCATCAAATTTATAGCCGGCCTTGATCAGGGTCTTGATATACTGCGCTTTGTCCCCCAGCTTTGCCCGGAGCTTTTTGATGTGCGTATCCACCGTGCGCAGGTCGCCGAAATAGTCGTAGCCCCAGACCTTGGAAAGCAGGGCATCCCGCGACAGGACGCGCCCGCGGTTGATCATGAGGAATACCAATAAGTCGTATTCCTTCGGCGTCAGGTCGATAAACGCGCCGTCACAGGTGACGGTGTGGGAGGTTTCATTGATCTGGATGCCTCCGGCGCTGATGATGCCATCCTTATCGCACATGGAGCCGGCCGTCCGTTTCAGCAAAGCATTGGCCTTTGCCAGCAGGACGCGGGGGCTGAAGGGCTTGGTGACGTAATCGTCCGCGCCGAATTCATAGCCCAGGAGCTTATCGTCTTCGTCGCTCCGGGCGGTCAGCATGATGATCGGCGTATCTTTTTCCTTGCGGATGTGCCTGCAGATGGACAGGCCGTCAATTTCAGGCAGCATGATGTCCAGCAGGATCAGGTCAAAGTCCATGGCGTCAATTTGGTCCAGCGCATCGCGCCCGTCCGCCGCTTCATAAGTCTCATAGCCTGCGCCGTCAAAGTAATCCTTGATCACTTCCCGCATCAGGGACTCATCTTCTACGATTAAAACACTTTTTTTCATAGTGTGCTGCCTTTCTCTCATAACGATAACTATAAATCCATTGTACTGTTTTTATGTGTAACGCGTGTGTACAAAATGTAAATAATATGGTATAATAGCAATAAATGAACGAAAGAGGTGGAACGCGTGCAGAATTTGTTAGACGCTATACGGCAGCGCATCAATCGGGTCGTGCCCAAAAGGCTGCATCCATATACAGCGATGTTTTTGTCGGTGCAGTTTTTGACATTCCTGGCCATCGGCGTGGTCAATACGCTGAGCACAACGGTGTTTGCAACTATTTTGGATGCGGTAAAGGGCCTGCTGCATCTTGCCGACCCTTATCGGGTGACGTTCATCCTGGGGTATTGCCTGAGCCTGGTGCTGTCATTTTTTCTGAACACCTATCTGACGTTCCGCCAGAAACCCACCTGGCGGCGGTTCGTCAAATTCCCCGTGAGCTATATCCCGAATTTTATCATCCAATACGGGTGCGTTTGGCTGTTTACCATGCTTGGGATGGGCCGCACGCCGGCATATTTGATTGCGGCGGTGATCGGTATTCCGGTCACATTTTTGACGATGAAGCTGTTTGTCTATAAAAAATAAGAGGCCTTAATTGTTCATGGACGCAATCAACCGGTCTGGCTGCACAGTCATCTGCACCCAGGAGGGCAAAAACCCGCTTTTTATGGCGGTTCTGGCAGACCCGACATTTGACCAGGCGCAGCAATAAAACGGGACGATATCCTGTTTCAAAACTTCGTGCGCAAGCCGGTTGACGAGCGCCGAAGCAACGCCCTGCTTCCTGTAAGCGGGCAAAACATCAATGCCGATTTGCCACATGGACCTGCAGTCGGCAGAGCAGCCCGCCAGGCCGATCAATGTACCGTTGTGATACGCGCCCACGCCAAGTACGTCCAGCTGCTTCCGCGTTGCGCACAATGCGTTGCCCCATTGCGGCAAGTACAGGGGTTCAAAATCGCCTTGCGTTAAAATGCGTGTTTCATAGCCGCATCGCAGCGTTGGAAAATGATCCGCATCGGGCAGGAAATATTCCGCCATGTAACATACGTTGGCGCCGAGGGGGTTCAATTGTTCCATAAGCCAGTGCAGGTTCGGCGTTTCAAAGCAATGCACTGCGGGGAATTTGGAGATGTATTCCGCAGCAACATCCCTGAACTGCTCCGAAACAGAAGCGACGATATTATTGCCATAGGAAGTAAAATCGCACAAAAACGGAAGCTTTAAATATTTGCGCGCTTTTGGGTCATCCTTTGAAAGAACGACCTTGTTTTCATAGCTGCTAAAATCATCGGCGCGGCAATTGCTGTCAATGGCCGACTGTTCCATGGCAATTTTCAGTATCTCTTTATTTGTCACAAAATACACCCCATCGTTTTTTATTTGCATTATTTTTTCACGGTTGTCATTCAAAATATTTGCGGTCCAAGCTTCGGTACTGGATTGCTTCGGCAATATGGGGGACTTTGATCTCTTCTTCATTTTCCAAATCAGCGATAGTACGCGCCACCTTCAAAATGCGCGAATGCGCCCGGGCGCTCAGGCCCAGGTTCTCAAAAGCGGCTTTTAAAAGATTGTTTTCCGCTTCGCCCAGCTTGCAGAATTTTTGCAGCATCCCGGCAGTGAGCTGGGAATTGGAGTAGATATTGTAATCTTTGTACCGTTCCATTTGCAGCTTGCGCGCCTTGTCGACGCGTTCTTTGATTACCGCGCTGGATTCACTTTGTTCCAAAGAGCTCAAATCATTATAATTGACGCTGGCAACCTCCACCTGGATGTCGATACGGTCCAGCAATGGGCCGGAAATGCGGCTCCGGTAGCGGTTTATTTCTGCGGGCGAACAGGTGCAGGCGCGGCTGGCGTCGCCGTAATAGCCGCACTTGCAGGGGTTCATGGAGGCAACCAGCATCAGGTTGCAGGGGTAGGTCAGCGTCGCGTTGACGCGGGAAATGGTGACGCGCCCATCCTCCAGCGGCTGGCGCATGACCTCCAGCACATCCCGGCGGAATTCCGGCAGCTCGTCCAAAAACAAGACGCCGTTATGCGCCAGCGACAATTCGCCCGGGCGGGGCACCGTACCGCCGCCGGACAGGCCGGAGGGGGAGATGGTGTGGTGCGGGCTGCGGAAAGGGCGCGTGGTAATCAGGGGCTGCCCGTCCGGCAGTATGCCGGCGATGGAGTGTATTTTGGAAACCTCCAGCGCTTCGTCAAAGGACAGATCGGGCAAAATTCCCGGAAGCCGCTGGGCCAGCATGGTTTTGCCGGTTCCCGGCGGGCCGATCAGCAGGACATTGTGATTCCCCGCCGCCGCAATTTCTAATGCACGCTTGGCGTTTTCCTGCCCCTTTACCTCACAAAAATCCAGTACGGTGTGCCCAATGCCTGACAAAATATGTTCCAAATCAACGGTGTATTTCGGAATGGGGGCCGCGCCCGAAAAGTGCGCGATGATATCTGATAAGGATTCCACCGGATAGATGTTCGTGTCCTCAATGACTGCCGCTTCCGCCGCATTCTGATGCGGGACGAAGATATCCCGGAAGCCGTTTTTATAGGCGGACACCACCATGGGCAGTACGCCTGGAACTGCGTTCAGGCTGCCGTCCAGCGACAGCTCCCCGATGAATGCGGTTTTGGACAGATCCGGCGTTTGCAGCTGTTCCGTGGCGGCCAGGATCGCCACCGCCATGGGGAGGTCATAGGCCGCGCCTTCCTTCCGGAAGCCGGCGGGGGCCAGGTTGATGATAATCCGTTTTGCAGGCACAATGCAGCCGATGTTGCGGATTGCCGCGCGGATGCGCTCCTTCGCCTCGCGCACCGACGCGTCCGGCAGGCCGACGATATCAAAGGCAGGGAGGCCGTTGGACAAGTCCGCTTCGACGGTCACAACATAGCCGTCCAGCCCCATCAGGCCGAAGGAATAGATTTGGGAAAGCATAAGGTCACCTCATTTATGAAATAATCTACCGGGTTTCATCATAGAATTTAGAACCAGAACCATTATACCCCATTCCCTTGAATTTTGCAAACTTTATTCACATTCAGGCCGATTCCACATATGCTATACCAAGGGAATATTCCCATTAACAAGAAAGGAAGTTATAGCAGTATGAACGACAAAAACTATAATTGTAAAAACGATCATAACGAACAGGGCTTTAAAGAAGCAGTCTGCATACATACAGACAAAGTGTACGATTCCTGTAGAGATAAAGATTGTCTGGAAAACATCCGCGTCTACCTGACGGCGCCGGGGCAGTGCGTTGTAGACCGGGCGATCAACGTCAAGTGCACCAAGGCGGAAATCATCTGGGTATTTACGGATATTGAGTCGGTGCCGTTTAACAGGGGCTTTTATTCTGTGGATTTGAAGTATTTCTTCCGCATAACTCTGGCGGTATTCACTGGCTTGGGACGGCCCACAGAGGTGGAAGGCCTTGCCACGTTTGATAAGAAGGTCATCCTCTTCGGTTCTGAAGGCAATGCGAAAGTCTTTGCCAGCAAGTACAAGGAGGACGCGTTTGACCCGCAGCTCTGGAGAAAGACCAATATGCCCAGCGCTGTCGTGGAAGTGGTTGACCCCATCGCTCTGGGCGCAAAGGTCGTTGACGTCAACGACAAAAACTGCTGCTGCGACGACGAGTTTGATCTGGCGAGCGTGCCGGAATCCGTATGCCGCGTCTTTGACGACAGCCTGATCCTGGGCGGCGAACAGAAGCGCGTATACGTGTCCATCGGCATTTTCTCCATCATCAAGCTGGAACGCCGCGTACAGCTGTTGATCCCCGCATATGATTTCTGCATCCCGCAGAAGGAATGCGTCGGCGCTACAGATGACAACCCCTGCGACCTGTTTGAGCGCATCTGCTTCCCGGTGGATGAATTTTTCCCGCCGGAAAAGAGCGATTTTGAAAATGACAATCCGGGTTGCCACCCAGACTGCGGCTGCTGACAAAAAAATCCTCCATTCCCGGAGGATTTTTTTCATTGGCAGAATGTTATGCTTACCGGATAAAATTGGTGCGGTGCTCCCGTTCGGTTTGCGGCAGGGGAATCCCTGCGTCTTTTCCCGCCTGGAAGCATTGAAGCATCCATGCCATATTCCTGGCCAGGTTGCGCATGGTCTGCAGCCCTTCCGCATCCTGCTCCGCTTCGCCGGGCACGCGCCCGTGCACGATATTCCAGTATGTGGAACCGGCAACAGGCATTTGGGAGATGCCGAAGTATTTATTCATCACATCAAAGGAAGCGGTGGTGCCGCCTCTGCGCGCTACGGCGACGGAAGCCCCGGGTTTAAATGCAAATGCACCGCCGCCGCTGTAAAACACCCGGTCTAAAAATGATAATATACGTCCGCTGGGGTGCGCGTAATAAACAGGCGTCCCAAATACAAAGCCGTCCGCCTCTTTTGCTTTTGCGATGAATGTATTCACCGCGTCGTCTTTGAAAACACAGCCTTCCTCTGAGCATTTTCCGCATCCGATACAATCCCGGATTGGCATGCCGCCCAGTTGAAAAATCTCATATGAAATCCCTTCCTGTTCCAATTGCCGGCCCACCTCCAGCAAAGCGCGGTAGGTGTTCCCATTTTGTTTTGCACTTCCGTTTAACATCAATACGTTCATGGTAATTCCTCCAATCATAACACTGTATGTTTTTTTATATCCGCACACTGATTCCATGTTCCTTTAAGTAGCGCTTTAAATCAATAATCTCAATTTCCTTGAAATGGAACAGGCTTGCAGCCAGCACTGCATCTGCCGCGCCCTCTGTGAAGGCATCCAGGAAATGCTCCATGCGCCCGGCGCCGCCGGAGGCGATAACGGGGATCTGCACGGATTGGGATACGGTTTTGGTGAGTTCCAGATCATAGCCGGCCTTGGTGCCGTCGCAGTCCATGCTGGTGAGCAAAATCTCGCCCGCGCCCAGCTGTTCCGCCTGTGCCGCCCAGGAAACCGCGTCTATCCCTGTGTTGATACGGCCGCCGTTGAGATACACTTCCCAGCCGCCGGCATCTTTTCGTTTTGCGTCGATGGCGCAAACCACGCATTGGCTTCCGAACTTCTCCGCCGCTTCACGGATCAGTTCCGGCCGCCGGACGGCAGCGGAATTGACCGCCACCTTGTCCGCGCCGGCGTTTAACAATGTCCGGAAATCCTCCACGGTGCGGATGCCGCCGCCTACCGTAAAGGGGATGAACACCTCCTTTGCCACCTGCCGCACCATGTCCACCACGGTGTCGCGCCCGTCAGAGGAGGCTGTGATATCCAAAAACACTAATTCATCCGCGCCGGCGCTGTCATAGGCCTTTGCACAGGCCACAGGGTCTCCCGCGTCGACTAAATTCACAAAATTGACGCCCTTCACCACGCGTCCGTCCTTTACGTCCAGGCATGGAATGATGCGTTTTGCATACATAGATGATTCCCCCAGTTTTATAGTTCTATAAAGTTTTTCAAAATTTGCAGCCCTGTTTTCCCGCTTTTTTCGGGGTGGAACTGGGTGGCAAAGATGCTGCCCCGTTCCGCCGCTACGCCGAGCCGTGTCCCGTATGCAGTATAGGCGGACAGCTCGTCTGGGTTTTCAGGTACGACGTAATACGAATGCACAAAATACACGTACGGCGCATCGCCCAGGCCGTGCAGGAGCTTCGATTCCTTTGTGATTTCCAGGCTGTTCCAGCCGATATGGGGGATCTTCAGATGTTCTCTTTGGGGGATCCTGCGGCATGCGCCTTTAAACAGCCCCAGGCCGCGCACGCCGGGGGATTCCGCGCTCCCCTCAAATAACAGCTGCAGCCCCAGGCAAATGCCCAGCAGGGGGATATCCAGCGCTTCGGCCTCCGCTGCCACCGTATCCAGCTTTGCTTCCCGCAGGCAGGCCATCGCGTCCCCAAACGCGCCCACGCCCGGCAGGATCATTTTATCCGCGTTTAATATTTGTTCTTTATTGCCTGTAATTATGGATTCAGCGCCGAGAAAGGACAGCGCATTCTGTACGCTGTGCAGGTTTCCCGCGCCGTAGTCAATTATTGCGATCATTTGTATCACCTGTTGTCTATTGTATCACAAGGATGCCGGATATGCAACCAAAATCCGCTTGTAAGGCAAAAAAGAACTGCTCCGTTGGAGCAGTTCTGCGTATTATTCAGCCGGTGTTTCCGTGGGGGCGTCCTCCGCAGCAGTTTCTGCCGCTGCGTCATCAGCCGCTTCCGTGGCTTCCGGAGAAGCTTCCGGCGAAGCGGATGCATCCGCCGAAGCCGTTGGTTCAGGTGAAGCCTCCGCCTGCTCCGTCTCCTCGATGACAGCCATGATTTGCTGCCACTGGGAGGTAGCCTGGTCCATCATATCCTGCTGGTAAACGGCATCCCGTACTTCCTTCCAGGTTGTTTGGCCCGTAACGTCGTCGCCCAGATTATAGTTCTCCTTAAATTGTGCCAATGCTTCCTCTTCGCCCACATAGGCGTTCAGGGAAGCCTCGCCCTGTGCGTCGTTCCACATCGTATCCCCTGTCACCGTATCCGGCAGCTCCAGCATTTCCTTGACCTGATCGAACGTCAGGTTGCTCATGCTTGCAAAGACGCTGGTCGGCAGTGCATAGATTGCCGCGGATTGCCGCGTGCTCCCCGGCATATCTGCCGGCAGCTTACAGGCGGCCAGGAACTCTTGCAAGGTCATGCCGCAGGAATCCGCAACCTGCTGGACGGTCAGGTCGTCGGCAGGATAACCCATTTCGTTGTATTTGTTGGGGAACAGGGTGCGGAACCCATTGGTCAAAATAGAAACCACCAAAAGCACAGCCAATATGATTGCAATAATCAGAAAAACAGGGTTTGTTTTCTTAACAACAGCCGGCGCCGCGGCGATTTCTGCTTCCGGTGCGGCAAAAGCGGCGTCTTCCGGCGCTGCAGCGTCAAAATCAATTGCTTCGGAATCAAAACCGGCAGCATCGCTTTCAAAGCCGGCTTCCCCGGTTTCTTCCGCGGCGTTTTCCGCTGTTTGATCCAATTCCTCAGATTCACCCGCAGTATGGGCCGCATTCAATTCCTCGTTGTTCTGCGCTTCGTTGTTCAGTTCCTCATTTCCATCCATATTTGGTACATTGTTTTCACTCATGACATATACTCCTTTTATTTTTTTATTTCAGTACATAAAGAAGCACCGATAAATAGTGGCACACGCTGCCTCCCAGCACAAACAGGTGCCAGATGGAATGCATGTAGCGGTACCTCTTCAATACATAAAATATAACACCAATGGTATACACAACCCCGCCCGTGATTAAAAGAACCACGCCGGGGAGCGCAATATTTTGGATGATGGGCTTGATTGTAAAGACAATCGCCCACCCCATGCAGATATAGCAGACCAGGGAAAACCTCCGGAACCGTTCCAAGTTGACGGCGTTGAGGACGATCCCCAGGACTGTGACACCCCAGATCAGGCCGAACATCGTCCATCCCAGCGCATTGCGCATACACATCAGCAGATAGGGGGTATATGTCCCCGCAATCAGGATAAAGATGGAACAATGGTCGAAAACCCTTAAAACTTTTTTTGCCGTTTCATTTTGAATGATGTGGTAAACCGTCGACATGGAATACAGCAGTGTCAATGATACCCCAAACACAATTGCAGACGCCAGGCCGTACCCATCACTCCGGAAAACCGCAAAGACAATCAGCAAGGTCAATGCCGCTACGCTCAAAAGCGCTCCAACGCCGTGTGAAACCGAATTGAAAATCTCTTCTCCCACCGTATATAAGGCGCTTTTTTGTTCGCGCATCGCGTTTATTCACCCTCCTCCGGAGCCTGTGAAGCCTCGGGCGCATCAGAAGCGTCAACGGCATCGGCAGCATCGGCGGGCGCTTCCGTCGCCGTGCTGTCAGCGCCTTCCTCTGCCGCCGGTTCCTCAGAAGCCGCCAAATTCGCCGCTTCCTGCATCGCCTGTGCCGCAGCGGTCACTTCGCTCCACTTGGAAGTCTCCGTCAGAACGTCCGGCAGCCCCATTTGCGTCCGGAAGGTTTCAAAATCTGTGCCGTACATATCTTCCACAACCGGGCCGGCGTTCATGTTCGCCATTGCATCGGAATAGGTGGTGTCATTGGCGGTGGTATCATCCAGGCCATAGTGTGCCTTTAACTCCTCAACGCTGGTGTTCTGGTATTTTGCCATGTTTTCCAGCGTCATATAGAACTGTATGCCGTCAATCGCCGTGTCTTTGTTCACGTTTTCGTTATCTGTCAAGCCGTATTCCGCCAGGAATTCATCCGCAGTTTTACCTTGGCTCTCGGCAAATTTTTCGACGGTTTCAACCTCTTGCGGTTTGGATGCTTCGTAGTTGGCAATCATGTTCTGTATGGAAGGCGCCACCGCGAAGCCTGCCAAAACCAAAAATGCGAGGATTACCACTGCGATAATCACATTTAAAATATTGTCAGACCGCGTCCGCACCTTTTTCTTTTTATAATTGTTGCTGCTCATTTGTAAGCCTGCCCCTTTCACCATTAAATTTTAATATCCCTCTAACTATATCATTTATTGCGTAAAAAATCAATAAAAATTTAAAAATAGACTGTTAACATTTTTTTAACATTGCCTTAATTGTACCGTTTTATATACGTAAAAATCTGCTCCAATTCATCGGTTTCATAGCGGCCGTAGGCTTTGTAGGCTTTTGCCGTTTTGGACAGGTCCACCAGGAAATAAATGCAGAAAAAGCTCCCGAACAGCAGCTTCTGATAGGCCGGCAGCGCGCTGACCGCGCCTGATATGGCCGGCTCCAGGAACCGGATGAACAAAATGGTGATCACGCCCCAGCACAGGGAGAACCACGCGCAGACTTTGCCGCCCAGATTGGCGGACATGGCGCGGTAATCCCAAAAGCGCACGTTGTAAAACCGTTCCCAGAACATGGCGTAGATGAATTCCACGCAACTCGCCACCAGGAATCCGCCGCAGAACAGGAGCAGCGGGGAATCCGAAACGGGTTTGAGCGTCAGGATCAAAAATACCGCCCCAAGCCCGTAGACAGGGCACATAGGGCTTTTCAGCAAATTCCGCCGCACCACAAACCGCCGTTCCGTCACAAAGGCAAAGCCCGTTTCCAGCACCCATCCCAGCACGGAATAGATGAAAAAATACAGAATATAATCCATAGGACCTCCTAAGAAAGAAAACCGCAAAACTGCGGTTTTTTTCTTAGTATGCCATATTAATCCTGAAATAATTCCTGCGCTTCATAATAGCTTTCCGGCGTGCCGATGTCAATGATCAATTCATCGAAGGTGTAGGCGTACACGTCGGTCTGGGTGATGAGCCAGGGGATAAAATGCCCTGGCGCGTCGGGGTTGTTGCCCTCCTCCAGATATTTTTTTATGAGTGGGACGGTGCTCTTGCGGTAGAAATAGAACGGCGGGACGCCGTAATGGGATTTCGGCTCCTGCGGCTTTTCCTCAAAGCCCAGCACCTTGTTGTGCGCGTCCAGTTCCACGACCCCCAGCTTTTGCAGCGTCGTTTTTTCGGCCACATAGTGGGCGGAAATCAAATCGCAGCCTTTCTCATAGTACATATCCACCATGCCCAACAGGGAAAAGTGGAAAATATTGTCGCTGGCGAGGATAAACAGCTCGTCTTCCAAATGTTCCCGGTCGATGACATACTGCATGTCGCCGATGGCGCCCAGGCGGTTATCGTTGTTAGTAGTCCCATCGTCCAGGACTTTGACGGGCTTTTTGCCGCCGTAGGCCTTTGCCCAGTCTGTAAACAGCGCCGCGAAGCGGTGGTTTGTCACAACGTAGACATTGTTGAGTTGTTCGATCTCCTCAAGCTTGTCCATGACCCGGTCTAAAATTGTTTTGCTGCCAAGCTTCAGCAGGGCTTTCGGCGTGTGCTCCGTCAAGGGGTACAGCCGTGTCGCATAGCCCGCCGCCAGTAAAATACAATCCATATTGAACCTCCATATAGTATTCTTATAAGGGTATTTTAATGCATATACCGGGAGAAGTCAAGCAATAAAAAAGAACCCCGCAGGGTTCTTTTTTATGCCAGCATAAACGCGCCGTCCTTTGCGTCCACCGTGACTGTGTCGCCCGGATGAATTTCACCGTCGATAATTTTCTCCGAGAGCATATCCTCGATCCTGCTCTGGATGGCCCGCCGCAGCGGCCGTGCGCCATAGACCGGGTCGTAGCCCTCTTTTGCAATCTCGGCAATGGCTTCGTCTGTGAAGTCCGCATCCATGCCGTTTGCCTGCAGCCGTTGCTTCAGGTTGTTCAGCATCAGGCCCGCAATTTTCTTGATATCGTCCTCCGTCAGGCGTTTGAACACGATGATCTCGTCAATCCTGTTCAGGAATTCCGGCTTGAACGCGCGCTTGACCTCTTCCATGACCTTTTCCTTAATGGCGCTGTCCGAGGCATCGTCCTTGCTGCCGGAATCATTGGCAAAGCCCAGCTTGGAGTTGGTATTCAAGATATCCTTTGCACCCAGGTTGGAGGTCATGATGATGACCGTATTGCGGAAATCCACCCGCCGCCCCTGGGCGTCCGTGAGGATGCCGTCCTCCAGGATTTGCAGCATGATGTTAAACACGTCCGGATGCGCCTTTTCAATTTCATCGAACAGCAGCACGGAATAAGGCTGTTTCCGGATTTTTTCGGTGAGCTGCCCGCCTTCTTCAAAGCCCACGTATCCCGGCGGCGAGCCGATGAATTTGGACACGGCGTGCTTTTCCATGTATTCCGACATGTCGACACGGATCATGGCGTCCTCAGAGCTGAACATGCTCTCTGCCAACGCCTTGGAAAGCTCGGTCTTGCCCACGCCCGTGGGGCCGAGGAACAGGAAGGAGCCCACCGGCCGCTTCGGGTCCTTCAGCCCGGCACGCCCGCGGCGGATGGCTTTTGCAACAGCGGTGACCGCTTCGTCCTGCCCGATGACCCGCTCATGCAGGATCTGTTCCAGATTCCGCAGCTTTTCGCTCTCTTCCTCCGCCAGCTTCTTGACGGGGATGTTTGTCCAGCTTGCCACGATATCGGCGATGTCGTCCGCCGTGACCATAGTGGTGTTAGAGGTGGAAGTTTCTTTCCATTTCCCCTTTTCTTCCGTGATTTTTTCCTGCAAACGCTTTTCTTCGTCCCGGAGCTGGGCGGCTTTTTCGTAATCCTGCGCCGTGATGGCTTCTTCTTTGTCCTTTTGCAGGGCTTCGATCTGCGTCTCCAGTTCCTTGACGTCCGGCGGTGCCGTCAATGTGGACAGCTTTTTCTTGGAGGCCGCTTCATCGATCAGGTCGATGGCCTTGTCCGGCAGGAACCGGTCGGTAATATACCGCTCGGACAGCTTCGCCGCGGCTTCCAGCGCCTCGTCGGTGATTTTTACGCCGTGATGCGCCTCGTATTTGTCGCGGATGCCCTTTAAAATGCTGCAGGTTTCCTCTACAGAGGGCTCGCCCACGGTGACCGGCTGGAACCGCCGTTCCAGCGCGGCGTCTTTTTCGATATATTTGCGGTATTCGGTAATTGTCGTTGCGCCGATCAGCTGCAATTCCCCTCTTGCCAGGGATGGCTTGAGGATGTTGGAGGCGTCGATGGCGCCTTCCGCCGCGCCTGCGCCGACAATGGTGTGCAATTCGTCGATAAACAGGATGACATTGCCCGCTGCAATGACTTCCCCTACCACCTTTTTCAGACGTTCCTCAAATTCGCCGCGGTATTTCGCCCCGGCGACCATGGAGGATAAATCCAGCGTCACAAGGCGTTTGTCCTTCAAAAGCTCAGGCACGTCCCCCGCGGCGATTTTCTGAGCCAGCCCTTCTACGACCGCGGTTTTACCCACGCCCGGTTCGCCGATCAGGCAGGGGTTGTTTTTGGAACGCCGCGACAGGATCTGGATGACCCGTTCGATTTCATGGTCTCTGCCGATGACGGGGTCAAACTTGTTTTCCGCCGCCATTTCGGTCAAATCGCGGCCGAACTGGTCCAATGTCGGCGTTTTGTTGTCCTTTTTCGATTTTTTCGCCGTGGCGCCGCCGCCCTGAAACGAATCGTTATCAATGGCGCGCACCGTATCGGAATAAAATTCATTCAAGTTGACGCCGGCGGCATTCAAAATCTGTGCCGCCACGCCGTCGCCGTCGCGGATGATCGCCATCAGCAGGTGTTCCGTGCCGATGTAATTATGCCCCAGCCGCCGCGCTTCCATGGCGCTTAGTTCCAGTATCCGCTTGCTTCTGGGTGTCAGCGACAGCTCTGTGGTTTCGGGGAGCGGTGTGTTCAGGCCAATGGATTCCTCCACCTTTTTCACAACCAAATCCTCCGTGATGTTCGCTTTTGTCAGCGCCTGCGCCGCTACGCCTGTCCCTTCGCGGATCAGGCCCAGCAGCAGATGCTCGCTGCCGATATATCCATGCCCCATCTCGCATGCGGCGTCATGGGCATTATTGATTGCCGCACGTGCTTTCTCTGTAAAATTCGAAAAAATCATAACTGTTCACACTCCTTTGCAGTAAAACAATTTCGGATGGCGTCCGCCCGCAGCTGGTCGCGCTGCTCCGGCGTGACCGCTTTTCCGGCCCGCTGTGTGATGAAGGCCGGTTCGGTGGTGACCATCAGCTCCCAGATGGATTCCGGGATAGAATCTATTATTTGCATATTTTTGCCTAAAATCACGTCGGATATCAGGGCTTTTGCCTCCTGGGAGGAAACGGAACGGGCGTATTTCAGCGTCCCGTAAGACCGCCAGAGCCTGTCGGCCAGCTTCACTCCGCTGTGCTCCGCCAGGGACTTGCGCACCTGCCGTTCCTGATCCGCAATCTGGTTGGCAATGTTTTTCAGTTTTTCGATGATATCCCGCTCTGTTGCGCCCAGCGTGATCTGGTTGGAAATCTGGTAGAGGTTCCCGTATGCCTTGGAGCCTTCGCCGTACATGCCGCGCACCGCGATGCCCAACTGCCCTGCGGAATTGATGATCCGCGCCATACTGTCGGTCATCGTCAGGGCGGGCAGATGCATCATCACGGACGCCCGCAGGCCGGTGCCGGTGTTTGTGGGGCAGCTGGTCAAATAGCCGAATTCATCGTCAAACGCGTATTCCACATGCTCCTCAATCACATCGTCCACCTTGTCCGCCAATTCCCAAGCCTTATCAAGCTGGAACCCGCCCAGGATGATCTGCAGGCGGATATGGTCTTCCTCCATCAGCATGATGCTCATGGTCTCGTCCTTGCTGAGCAGGAGGGAGCCGGCTTTGCGGTCCAGCATTTCCGGGCTTGCCAGATGCTGTTCGTACAGCGTCTGTTTATCGACTTCTGTCATCGAGGAAAAATCCAGTTGCCGGAATTCCTGCGCCAGCGTGGAGTTGCCTTCGAGAATGGAGGCGCTGATTTCCTGCGCCGCTTTTTTTGCCTGTTCTGTGGTCATGGCGTTGGGGAAGGGGTATTTCGCCAGGTTCCGCGCCAGCCGTATCCGGGTGCTGACCATGATATCGTCCGCGCCCTGCTGTTTTTCTTTATACCAAATCATCATAATCCCCCCTTGTTATGCGTTGCCGCCGTCTATTGCCTTGATTTCCTTGTGGAGCTTTGCGGCTGTTTCGTAATCCTCTTCCGCAACCGCTTTTGACAGCTGCTGCTTCAGCTCCGCCATGCGCCGCTGCTGCTTCAGCCCTTCCGCGCTTCGGGAGGGGAGTTTTCCGGTATGGGTCGTGTTCTGATGGATTTGCTTCAGCGTCGCCGCAACCGGCGCGCGGAAGGTTTCATAGCATTGCGCACAGCCGAACTTACCGGTTTTTTGGAAATCTGCGTAGCTCCTGCCGCAGTGCGGGCAGGTCTTGACGTCCTGGTAAACCGGAAACACGTCAAAATTGTTGAAAAAATCTGAAAAATCTGAGAATAAATCAAACATTATAATCCCTCCTGTTCTGTTCCTGCCAATAACATGGCTTTCAAAATCCCCGCCCGCAGATGATCCCGCTCAGCTGCCGGGAGGGGGATATTTTTATCCGCCAGCCCCGCTCCTATCATTTTAACGGCGCCGGCGTCCAGGTTGCCTGCGTGCTGCATGGAATGCAGCAGCGCCTGCAGGTTTTTATATGAAACCGAATCCCCGATGCTGTTGGCGGCGTCCTGCAATGCCCCCGGTTTGATCCGGCGGATTTTCAGATACCCGCCGCCGCCGCGTTTGGATTCGACGATATAGCCCCGTTCCGGGCCAAACCGCGTCGTAATGACGTAGTTGATCTGCGATGGGGCGCAATGAAAGATTTCCGCCAGTTCATTCCGCCCCAGGTCTACCCAGCCGGCGTCATCCTTCAGCAGTTCCATGATAAAGGTTTCAATCCGATCGCTGATGCCCATCCAATCACTTCCTTGACTTTGACTTTCTTTGACTTTAATTGAATTATACAATATAGACGCGGGATTGTCAATGAAGAAATTTTTAATAATTTGTATATAATTTGTGAACGCCTCACATAGAGTATGCCAGGATTTTAC
>DVND01000188.1 GCA_018714645.1 Candidatus Avimonoglobus intestinipullorum | reverse complement strand
AAAAGATCAGAGTTTTTCGCGCACAACAGCTGCCTTTCTTGAATTTGCAAAGAAATATTTAAAAAGTATTTCTGATAATGTTTTATAAGTATTAGACATTTCAATTGAATACGTATATAATATAGGTGTTCTCGAAAGAGGACACTTATATTTTTTATTATTTGTTTATAGGCAACAGAAAGGAGACCATAATGACAATTAACGAGGCAAGTAACCGATATCATATTCCTATAAAAATTTTAAAAGAATACGAAAGCTGGGGATTGTGCAGTGAAGTAAAAAAGGTTATGGGAACATGGAACTATGATGATAGCGATATTGA
Organism: Candidatus Avimonoglobus intestinipullorum; assembly: GCA_018714645.1. GTDB lineage: Bacteria > Bacillota > Clostridia > UBA1381 > UBA1381 > Avimonoglobus > Avimonoglobus intestinipullorum. Next base: position 8,717 of record DVND01000188.1, on the reverse strand, counting down.
ACGGTTAAGCACAATTATGACGCTTCACGATATCGGTTTTTCTAATGACGAAGTACGGGAGTATTGGACCATAGTCAAAAAAGTGGACAGAGGAATGAGAAAAATAAGTAAGGTGCAGCCTAGGCATGCTCGGAGAACAAAAGTTCAATCTGATTAGGAGTAAGCATGCCAAGTGAGCCGTGAGGGCGTCTGGAATTGTAGAAGCCCTCGATATATTCAAAAACAGAGAGCTGAAGCTCCTGTAGAGAATGGTAGGTTCTGCGGTTTGTTTCTTCTTTCTTAAGATACTTAAAGAAACATTCGCAGCAGGCATTGTCAAAAGGAAAGCCCGCTTTAGAAAAGGATTGCAGAACATCCAGAGAATCCAGAAGCTGCCGGAAGGCAAAGGCAGTATACTGACTCCCCCGGTCAGAATGGAACATAAGCCCGGAAGGGGCATTTCTCTTTTGGTAAGCCTTATTGAATGTAGAAATGACCAAATCTACATCCGGTTTTGCAGAAATATGCCATGCGATAACTTTCCTTGAAAACAGATCCATTACAATACAAAGATAATACCATTTACCGTTGACCTTGATGTAAGTAATGTCACTGACCCATACGAGGTTGGGAGCTTTCTGCCGGAACTGCTGCTGCAGATGATTAGAGAAGTCAGCGTCATTAGAAGCCGAACGGCGAGCAGCAGGTTTATCGGTAGACATTTTGGGTAACTGCAAAGATTTCATCAGGCGGTACACTCTGCCAACACTGATGTGTATGCCATAGTCACGCTGCAGGACAACAGCAGTTTTATATGCGCCAAGCCGTTTGCGGTAGTCAGCATAAATATGCAAGATCAGAGAAGCAATATACTGATTCTCCTTCACCCGGGGAGCAGGGGCGGCGGAGAAGTGTTTGTAATAAGTGCTTCTGTTAACCTGAAGAACCCGGCAAAGGGTCTTTATGCTATGCTGGAACCGAAGTTTATGAACAGCATCTAACCGTTGTTTGAGTGTGGCGTGAAGATGGCAATCGCTTTTTTTAAAATGAGATTTTCCTCCTCAAGCTGAGCATTACGTTTTTGAAGTTCCTTGACCTGTTTTGCGGTAAGGACTTGCCCGTCATCAATTTCGACAGTGGAATATTGTTTAATCCATTTGCCCAGGGCAGATTGGGAAACACCATATTCTTTACAGAGCTGAGTCTGAGTTTTCCCATTTTGGTGGAGTGAGACGAGTGATTTTTTGAAATCTTCGTCATATTTTGTGTAATTGTTTGCAGCCATATGATCTCTCCTTTTTCTGTCTCTTTTATTCTATCATATATTCTATCTTCATGTCTACTTTTTTAGTGTTGATCCAGCGGAAATTGAGCAGAAAAAGCAAACGGCGCACCAATTGCTTTCAGAAGAAACTGCAAAAACCATGCTTTCGGCGAAGCAAACGGCTGCGGGCATCATTTCCGACGCGCGCATGAAGGCGGAAAGTGAACACGACCAGATCCTTGAAAAGGCGCAAAGCGCAGTTGCCGGCATGGTGGCGGCCGCCACCGGGAAAATTGTATTGCAGGCGAGCACGGCCGAAAGCTACGAGCAATTCTTAACGGCTGTTGAAAGGGGCGGAGAAGATGAGCAATGAAATAAATGAGAAAAAAGCAATTTTGTTTTCCGATACTCCTCCTGACGCAGAACAGGAAAAGCGGTTCAAGGCGTTTTTGCATGAAAAATACGGGCAGGATACGGACTTGATATGGGAAAAGAGCGACGCGTTCCCGGGCGGTTTCCGCCTTGAAGTGGATGAAGAAATTTACGATTGGAGCGTGAACGGTCGGTTCCAGCAATTAAACGAAACGCTGGTGCGTGTTCCGGGTAAAAACGGCAACACCATCCCGCTGATGAAGGAAGCCTTGGAAGCGTGGATGCCGCAGGCTATGGCGCAGGAGGTGGGCCAGGTGCTTACCGTGGGCGACGGGATTGCTACCGTCAGCGGGGTTCAGAACGCGGCCTACGGCGAAATCCTCCTGTTTCCATCCGGCGTAAAAGGGATGGTGCAGGATTTGCGGGAGGATGAGGCCGGCTGCATCCTCTTTGGAGGCACGGAGCAAATCTGCGAAGGGAGCACCGTGAAAAGGACCGGAAGGATGGCGGGGATACCCGTCGGGGACGAGTTTATTGGAAGGGTTGTAAATGCGCTGGGAGAACCGGTTGACGGAAAGGGCGAGATTCATTCCGAGGGATACCGGCTCATCGAAAACCCGGCCCCCGGCATCATTGACAGGCAGCCGGTCAACACGCCTTTAGAAACGGGTATCCTTGCAATTGATTCCATGTTCCCCATCGGCCGGGGCCAGCGCGAATTGATTATCGGCGACCGGCAGACCGGCAAAACAGCAATCGCGGTGGACACCATCCTGAACCAAAAGGGCAAAGGCGTACTTTGCATCTATGTCGCAATCGGCCAGAAGGCAAGCTCCATCGCACAACTGGTTCAAAATCTCAAAACGAGAGGCGCGATGGAGTATACCACTGTTGTGAACGCGTCCGCAAGCGATCCCGCGCCGCTTCAGTACATAGCGCCTTACGCGGGGTGCGCGCTGGGCGAGTATTTTATGAGCAAGGGCAGGGATGTTTTGATTGTCTATGACGACCTGTCCAAACACGCCATTGCATACCGCGCCCTGAGCCTGCTTCTGGAACGCGCCCCCGGCCGGGAAGCATATCCAGGAGACGTGTTCTATCTGCATTCAAGGCTTCTTGAGCGTTCGGCGCATTTAAGCGATGAAAAAGGCGGGGGGAGCATGACGGCGCTGCCGATTGTTGAGACGCAAGCGGGCGATGTCTCGGCATACATCCCGACGAATATCATTTCCATCACAGACGGACAGATTTTCTTGGAGAGCGATCTGTTCTTCTCCGGGCAGCGTCCGGCGGTCAATGTGGGATTATCCGTTTCCCGCGTGGGCGGCGACGCGCAGACGAAAGCCATGAAAAAAGCGGCGGGCGCCATCAGGCTGGATTTGGCGCAATACCGGGAGATGGAGGTATTCACACAGTTTGCAAGCGACCTGGATGACGCCACAAAGAAGCAGCTTACCTATGGACAGGGGCTCATGCAGGTGCTGCGGCAGGAGCAGAACAAACCGTATAAACAGCAGGAACAGGTAATCATCCTGGTCGTGGTTTTGAACCACCTGTTGCAGGACGTCCCCATCAATGGAATCAGGGCTGTGCTGGGTGCGCTTTTACAGCATTTTCATGAACAGCACGCCGAAATTGCCGAACGCATAGACGCGGACGGCCTGCTTTCCGATGATTGCAGGGAACAGATCCTTTCGATTGCAAAAGAATACTTGCAGGGGCGGTGATGGTATGGCGACGACAAAGGATATCAAAAACCGGATCAAAAGCGTAAAGGATACGCAAAAAATCACGAATGCAATGTTCCTGATCGCATCGACCAAGCTTAGAAAGGCAAAGAGCGAGCTTGATTTCACAAGGCCGTATTTCAGCATGCTGCAGGGGGAAATAAAACGGATTTTCAGAACGGTGAAAGAAGTAGAGAACAAGTACTTTTATCCCGTATCAGGCGAACGTGAATTCCCGGGCTCATACGGATATCTGGTTATTACGGCGGATAAGGGGCTGGCCGGGGCGTATAACCAGAATGTGATCAAAGAAGCAATCCGGCTTATGAGCGAGCATGAAAACCCGAAGCTGTTTGTGGTCGGGGAGTATGGCAGGCACTATTTTACCGCGCATAATATCCCGATTGAGCAGAGCTTCCTGTATACCGCTCAAAACCCGACAATCAGCAGGGCGCGGGTCATCAGCAACCTCCTGCTGGACTTGTTCAACCGCCGGGAGCTCGCCAAAATTTACATTATTTATACGGACATGCAGAACGCGGTCAATTCCCAGGCCTGTTCCACCAGGCTGCTGCCGTTTCACCGCACGCAGTTTATCGTGCCGGGCACGTATGAAAAGGAAGTGAAAAGGCCCTTTGAATTTGTCCCGTCTGTGGAAGAGGTTTTGGACAATATTGTCCCGAGCTACGTGACGGGGTTTATATACAGCGCGCTGATCGACAGCTTTTGCAGCGAGCAGAATGCCCGCATGACCGCCATGGATGCCGCAAACAAAAATGCGCAGAAGCTTTTGGATGAGCTTTCCGTGCAGTATAACCATATACGCCAGAGTGCAATCACCCAGGAGATCACGGAGGTTTCCTCGGGCGCAAAGAGCATGAGAAAGAAAACGAAAGGGTTACAAGGAGGTGCGAAGGTATGATGACCGGAAAAATTGTACAGGTGTCCGGCTCCGTTGTGGACGTGGTTTTTGAAAAAGGGAAGCTGCCAAAAATCAAGGAAGCGCTGGCCGTGGAGCTGGAGCATAAAAAACGTGTTATGGAGGTGGCGCAGCATATAGGCGGCAGCGTGGTCCGTTGCATCATGCTTTCCGAAAGCGAAGGCCTGTACCGCGGGATGGAGGTTGTGGCCGACGGGCACAATATCCGCGTCCCCGTCGGTGAAGCGACGCTGGGGAGGATGTTTAACGTTCTCGGCGAACCCATCGACGGCGGCGAACCCATCGGCGGACAAACAGAACGGTGGGATATCCACAGGGAAGCGCCGCGTTTTGACGAACAAAGCCCTGCTGTTGAAATCCTGGAAACGGGAATCAAGGTCATTGATTTGCTGGAGCCCTATCCCAAGGGCGGAAAAATCGGTTTGTTCGGCGGCGCGGGCGTGGGGAAAACCGTACTCATCCAGGAACTCATACACAATGTTGCCATGGAGCACGGCGGATACTCCATTTTTACGGGCGTCGGCGAGCGCTCCCGCGAGGGGAACGATCTATGGAAGGAAATGCGCGAAAGCGGCGTTATGGATAAAACGGCGCTGGTTTTCGGGCAGATGAACGAAGCACCCGGCGTAAGAATGCGTGTGGCGCTTTCAGGGCTTACGATGGCGGAGTATTTCAGGGACCGCGAAAACAAGGACGTCCTGCTCTTTATTGACAATATCTTCCGCTTTGTCCAGGCGGGCAGCGAGGTTTCAACGCTGCTGGGGCGGATGCCGTCTGCGGTTGGATACCAGCCGACGCTGGCCGAGGAGATGGGCGCGCTGCAGGAGCGGATTACATCGACAAAAAACGGTTCCGTCACCTCCGTCCAGGCGGTATACGTACCGGCGGACGACCTGACCGACCCCGCTCCCGCTACGACGTTCTCCCATCTTGACGCAACGACGGTCCTGAGCAGAAAAATTGCCGAGCAGGGGATTTACCCCGCCGTTGACCCGCTGGACTCCACTTCCAGGATTTTAGAGGCGAGCATTTTGGGTGAAGAACACTATCATATCGCCAGAACCGTGCAGGAGACCCTTCAGAAATACAGCGCCCTTCAGGATATCATCGCAATCCTCGGTATGGAGGAACTGAGCAGCGAGGATAAGCTGATTGTGGGGCGCGCAAGGCGTATCCAGCGCTTCCTGGCGCAGCCGACCCACGTCGCCGAAAAGTTTACCGGCATCCCGGGCGTCTATGTCCCGCTGAAGGAAACCCTCAGAAGCTTTAAGGCCATCATCAGCGGCGAGATGGACGGCTATCCGGAGGCCGCTTTCTATAACGTGGGAACGATTGATGATGTGATCCAAAAGGCGGAAAAAATAAAGGCGGGTGAGCTGTGATGCATACGTTTACACTGCATGTCCTCGCGGCGGAAAAGCCGTTTTATGAAGGGGAGTGCGTATCGCTGGTTATCCCGACGATTGAGGGGCAATACGGCATCCAGGCGATGCACAGCCACATCATTGCGGCAATCGTCCCCGGAATGCTCAAAATCACCACCCCGGAGGGGGAGGAGCTGATTGCCGCCGTGTCTGCGGGGCTTGTCAAGGTGGAAAACAACCAGGTGCTTTTGCTGGTGGACACGGCCGAACGCCCTGAAGAAATTGATGAAATCCATGCGCGGCGTTCGGCGGAGCAGGCAAAGGAGGCAATCCTGCAAAAGAAAAGCATCCAGGATTATTATGCCGCCCAGGCAAAGATGGCGCGGGCCATCGGCAGGCTGCGGGTCAAAAATTATGGGAAATAGGAAGTTGCTGTCGGCCTGAAAAAAAAATAAGCTGTTATATCTTGACAAATAAAAGCGAAATGTATATAATAAAACTGTATGAATAGCGGGCGGCAGTGCCGCTCGCAAAACCCAAAAGGGGTACCCCTTTTCATGCTGTATGTATACAGCATGAAACACAAACTTAAGCGCCATTTTCCATATTGTATTTTGTATAAAAAACATGACAAACTCCTGTTTTTATAAATAAATCATAAGGAAAGGGAGAAACGTATGAACATGAAATCAAAGCTTTTCGCATTGCTGTGTGCTTTGGCGATGCTGGCGGGAACGGTGTCCGTACCGGTCTTTGCGGATGGAACAACCGCTTCAGAACCGGTTTATAATGCGGATTTGAACTGTTTCTTTGCCAACGGGACGCCGATCACCATCAGCGCGGGCACAGAAGGTACGACAATCACCTGGGAAGGCGGTTCAGAGGTTGTACCGAAAAATGTTTCGGTCTTTGGCGGCGGCCATGACACCAACGCGGCCATGATCACCAATGTCACCATGACCGGCGGCACTGTGAATAACATTTTGGGAGGCGGGCTGCATCAGTCCAATGTCACATCCTCGACTGTCACCATGACCGGCGGTACAGTTACCGGCGGATTGCAGGGCGGTGGCGCGTCTTCGCTGACACATGATTGTGGTTGTCAATATGGAATGCCGTGGTATAGCGGTGATGCAACGAAATCGCCCTGCCGGGTGGACGCGGCGACGGTTGACGTCTCCGGCGGTTCTGTTTTCACGCTTTTTGGCGGCGGCGAGGGCATCAGCTATACAGGGACGGTTGGTATTACAATCAGCGATACAGCGGACGTCTTCTATGCGACTGCCGGCGGCTCCAACGGATACACTGGTACGGCAACCATGAACATCCAGGGCGGCGTAATTGACGTGGCCCAGGGCGTAAACCGCGGTTCCATGGACAGCATTGCAATCAATATGACCGGCGGGGAGGTAACCAACCTTTATGCCGGCGGTGAAACTTCGGACGCCGATGTTAACGGTACATATACGGAGGCTACAGTGAATGTTGACGGCGGCACGGTCGGCACGCTTTCCCCGGGTTCCAACGGCGTTGCCCAGGTGGAATCCATTGAAAATGCTGCTGTCACCGTTGCAGAAACGGCTACGGTTACCAGTGTTGCGGAAGGCTTTGAATTGAACGAAGAAGGAACGCTGGTGCAGTATGTTGCGCAGATTGGCGACGTAAAGTATGAGACGCTCGGCGCGGCGTTCTCCGCTGCCAGCGGCACTGCAACCATCAAGATGCTGAAGGACGTCACCGGATGCAGCGCGATTGACGTCACAAGAAAGAACGTTACGCTGGACTTGAATGGATTTGACATTGGGTTTGCGTATCAGCAGAACTTCAGTGTATATTCCAACGGGCAGCTGCACCTGACCGGCAGCGGGAAAGTGTATGAGGAAGAGCCTTATTTTGCACCAGTGATGCAGAAGGGGGCGCTGATGGGCGCCAATACCAGCGTTGTGACCGTTGGCAAGGACGTTACGCTGGAAGGCTGGGCCGGTTTGTTTATAGACAAAAATGGTGCGTATAATTCAGGTGTTTCCGCCACTGTGTACGGGAAGCTGATCAGCCAACCCGATGCAGATGGGTATCTTGGTTCCGCACTGTATGTGAATGGATCAATTGTGATTACCGGCGCAAACGCGCCGAAAATCCTGCTGGACGGCGCAACATTGTTGGCTCCCAATGGCGGCAACGGCATGTATCTGGCGGGATATGCGGATACGACCATTGTTGATTCGACGATAGAAGCAACAGTAGAAGGCAACACTGGTATTGAAATCCGCGCCGGAAAGCTGAATATAACGAATAGTACCGTCAAAGGCGGTACAGGTGAGTTTAATGAAGAACCAAACGGGAATGGTTCCACGATTTTCAACGCGGCACTGGCCGTCGCGCAGCATACGACGATGCTGCCGCTGGAGGTCACGATAAACAGCGGGACATTTGAAGGTACCGCGGCGCTGTATCAAAGGAACATTCAAGATAACGACGAAGAAGCAGTCGCAAAAGTTAAACTGGATATCGTCGGCGGCGACTTTGTAGGCCAGGTATACAGCGAAAACAAGAGCGGGTTTATCTCCGGCGGGACGTTCAGTGACCCGATTCTGGCGGAATACTGCGCGCCAGGCTTCGAGCCGGTGGAAACGGAGAATGGATACGGCGTTGCGCCGGTTGCGAATGCCATCTCCGCGAATGCGGTGGATGCAATTAAAGAGGGTGCAGAAGGCACGATCCGGTTCATCACCAAGGTGGATAAGCTGACGGGGACGGCGTCGTCGTTCGGGACGTATATCCTGCCGCTGGATGTATTTGAAAAAAATAATAATAATTGGGATTTAAAGGCGGTTGTTGAATACAAGCGGTCTATTAATGAAGATGACACCTATGCGGCGGATCTGACCGGCATTCCGGAAAAGTATTTTAATGAAGAGATTATGGCGCAGTCGTTTATGGTTGTAGAGGGTGCAGAGAAAGCGGTTATTTGCGATTTTGACGCTGTCTCTGTCAACGGCGCAATGCAGTAAAGGAGGACGCGAGCATGAAAACATATATAAAACCCGATTTCACAGTCCGGGCGTTTGACG